>CAMGEK010000097.1 GCA_946055105.1 uncultured Clostridia bacterium | reverse complement strand
CGGCGACAATCCCGCGCGACGATAACTTCTCATGCGCGACGGCGACAATCCCGCGCGGAAACAAAAAATATCCGCACGCGCCTCCGTTCCGCTTGACGGCGGGCGAAGAACGTGATAAGATATGCTTCACGGAAGGTTTTCGGAGAACACTTCCGAATAAAAAAACCGAGGTAAAACCGAATATGAAGGAACTTTTTTCCACCAAGCGTTTGTGCCGGGCAGGCGTAATCGCAGCGCTCTACGTTGCGCTGACTTACGCGTTCGGCGCGCTTTCTTTTCAGGGATTTTTTCAGATCCGTCCCGCCGAAGCGCTCTGTATTCTGCCGCTTTTCTTTCCCGAAGCGGTCCCCGCGCTCTATATCGGGTGCATGCTGAGCAATCTTGCGTCGCCCTTTCTCGTCTACGACGTGTTCGTCGGCAGTCTCGCGACCTTGATCGCTGCGACGGGCACCTTTTTAGCGGGGAAATATCTGCGCAACCGCGCAATTTCAATCGCCGTCGGAGGACTGTTTCCCGTCCTCTGCAACGCCTTTCTCATTCCCGTCGTCATCGTCTTTTTATGCGGAGACCTTTCCTACGGAACGGCGGCGATCAGCTATTGGACGTATTTCGCGTCCATGCTCGTCACGGAAGCGATCTGGGTGTACGCGCTCGGAATCCCGCTCAGCCTGTTCGTCGAACGCATGAGAAAGAAAAAGGTATCCGCGTTTCTGGACGGTCGCGCGTCGCAAAACGGCACGGCGACGTCGGAAACGCGCCCGCACAAATGACGTCGGAACTACGTTTGAACGAAGAAATCGCGCGTCAAAACGATTGAACCGAATCCGCCCCGACCGTTCTCCGAAACGGTCGGGGCGTTTTTTCATTCCGAATCAATCAGATCGGGCATTGTTGACGCGTATTTGACTAAACCCGACTTTCGCGGCAAGCATGCCCGCGACGATCAGAAAATACGATCATATTTTCCCACCGCCGCAAAGGCAACGTTCGGGCGGCATTATGGCGGCGTTCGCGCCGCCGCTCTTTCGGCGGAGACGGTTTCAGAAAATGGTCAATAGGTTTCCTTGAAGTTCGCGCCGTCGCCTCGTGTTTTCGGTGGAACGGCGATTTTCGCATTTGCCGCTTTTCCGCCCTTATCTCCCTTCGAGAAGGGGAATCAGTTCCGAAAGATCGGAAATCTCTGCCGTGCCGTTCATATCCGCGGGAAGCGCGCCGCCGCGACGGTTCAGCCACACGCTGTCCATGCCCGCCGCCCGCGCGCCCGCCACGTCCGAGGAGAGAGAATCCCCCACCATCAGGCACTTCGCCCGCGGCGCGTTCAGATCGGAACACATCGCGTCGAAAAAGGCTTTGGTCGGCTTGATCGCGCCCGTTTCCTCGGAGATATACGTCCGATACAGCAACGGCGCGAGATTGCGCAGTCTGCCCCTTTGCATTTCCGCGAGCCCGTTCGTCGCGACGCATATGCGGTAACGCTTTGCAAGCGCGCGCACCGTCTCTTCCGCATGCGGAACGTAGTGCGCGGGTAACCTCAGCGCGTCCTCGAAGGCCGCCTGCGCCCCTTCCCGCCGACCGTTCAGTCCGTACATGCCGTCAACGAAATCGAACAGCGTGCGGACGTGCTCGCGGTAAAGCGCATGATACGCGCTCTGAATCGCGGGCAAATGCACGTCGTTCAGCCCGAGCATGTCCCAATTTTGCGCGGAATACGCCCAACAAGTTTCCACCATGTCCGCGGTGAACGCAATCCCGGCTGCCGTAAACGCCGTTCGGAACGCCCGCCGTTCGTCCTCGTCAAAATCGATCAGCGTATGATCGGCGTCAAAAATAATGTATTCGTATTTCATAATCTCCCCGTCTTTTGCGCGCCGTTCATACAATCGCTTCTCCGATGCGATTCTCTCATCTTCTTCGTACGATCACTCGACGTGAAGCTTCGGTTGCATACGATCGGTTCAGCGGTATTGTTTTTTCGATCGGCTTTCCGTCACCAATCCTGCTTTTTCAGAGAACTGTCTTTTACGTCGTCGTAAAACTCGAAGTAGCGTTGTTTCCATTCCGACGGAGACACGGGCTCTTCTTCGCCCTCTGCATACGCGAGATATTCGCGCAATTCCTCCGGCGTGAAATCCCCCACGGAAATCTCCCCGTCGTAAGCGGAAAACAATTTCATCAGATCGTATTCGGACATCTCTGCCTCCGTTATGAAAATCTACCGTAAAATTATATCATACGGCACGGACTTTTGCAAGAAAAAAACCGAACGGAAAATTTTTGAACGGCGATTTTCGCGAACTTTCGGCTATGCGGTTTTCCCTATCTTCCATTGGCTCGTCCATCGCCCGCGTTGCTTTTTCCCCGCGCCCGTTCGGTTATGACTTCGCTTTCCCCTCTCTCGATCGGGGCGCACCGTTCGTTCCCGTCTTTCTCTGTTCGGACACGCCGCCGTTGCGGTGTCTTTCCCCGCTCTCCCGTTCGGTTATGAATTATCTTTCCCCTCTCTTCGATCGGGGCACGACGTTCGTTTCCGCCTTTCTCCGTTCGGACACGCCGCCGTTGCGTTATCGTTTCCCGCTCTCCCGTTCGGTTATGACTTCGCTTTCCCCTCTCTTCGATCGGGGCGCGCCGT
>CAMGEK010000096.1 GCA_946055105.1 uncultured Clostridia bacterium | reverse complement strand
GCGGGGCTCGGACACGACTTTCTGCGTCATATCGAGCGCACGCGCATGATCGTGCACGTCGTCGATATTTCCGGCTGCGAGGGGCGGTCTCCCGTCGAAGATTTTGAAAAAATCAACGCGGAGCTCAGAGAATATTCGGAAAAGCTCGCCGCTCTGCCGCAGATCGTCGCGGCGAACAAATGCGACGTTTTCGGCGCGGAAGAGAATCTGAAAGCGTTCCGCAAAAAATACGGGAAGCGTTATCCGATCTTTCCGATCACGGCGGTGAACGGCGACGGCGTGGGCGCGTTGCTCGGCGCGGTCGCGGAAAAGCTCGGCGAGCTCCCTCCCGTAGAACCCATTCCCGCGGACGAGGACTTCGAGTTCGCGGCGCAGGACGGAACGCAGTTCGAGATCAGCCGCGGCGGAGACGGGGAGTATATTTTAAGCGGCGGACTCGTGGACATGCTGTGTCGGAACGTCGTTCTGAACAATCCCGATTCGATGACGTATTTCCAGCGCGTTCTGCGCGAACGGGGCGTGATCAAGGCGCTCACCGCGGCGGGGTGCAAAGAGGGGGATACGGTCGTCGTCGGCGACGTGGAATTTGATTTCGTGACTTAAAACAAACGGAACGGCGGGAAACGTCGGTACGGAAAGGAGAACCATGAAAAGAATCGAAACGAGCAAACAGCGGAGCAATTTGCGTTCGCTGGCGGCGAATCTGCGCCCGATCATGCAGATCGGGAAGGGCGGAATCACGGACAATCTGTTGCAATCGCTCTCGGAAGCGCTCGAAGCGCGCGAGCTGATCAAACTGACGGTATTGGAGACGGCGGAAGCTCCCGCGGCGGCGATCGCGGACAATCTTGCGGAGTTGCTCGACGCGGAGGTCGTGGCGGTCATCGGGAGAAAGGCGATCCTGTACCGCTATTCTTCGCGCGATCATTTCGCGCATCTCGAATTTTAGCCGAAAACGGGAAAAACGGGGGTCGCGGAAAAAAGTCTCGAAAAACCGCGGACAACCTCTTGTGTTTTGCGGGAATTTATGTTAAAATATACCCGTATCGTTCCCGAAAGGAATACAAAGTTTTTATGGAGGAACATCAAATGCAATATTCACGAGAAGTAGAAGAGATGTTTTGCGTTGCCAAGGGACCGAAGCACGATCCCGCTCCCATTCCCGAGGAGGGGAAGTGGGTCTGCGCGAAACAGATCACGGACATCAGCGGATTCACGCACGGCGTGGGCTGGTGCGCGCCGCAGCAGGGCGCGTGCAAGCTCTCCCTGAACGTTAAGGGCGGCGTCATTCAGGAGGCGCTCGTCGAGACGATCGGTTGTTCGGGCATGACGCATTCGGCGGCGATGGCGGCGGAAATTCTTCCCCACAAGACCATTCTCGAAGCGCTTAATACCGACCTTGTCTGCGACGCGATCAACACCGCGATGCGCGAGCTATTCCTGCAAATCGTCTACGGAAGAACGCAGTCCGCGTTCTCCGACGACGGACTCACGGTCGGCGCGGGACTCGAAGATCTGGGCAAGGGATTGCGCTCGCAGGTCGGTACCATGTACGGGACGGCGGCGAAAGGCGTGCGCTATCTCGAAATGGCGGAAGGGTACGTCACCCGTCTCGCGCTCGATAAGGACAATCAGGTGATCGGCTACGAATTCGTATCTCTGGGCAAAATGACCGACTTCATCAAGAAGGGATTGGAACCCAACGAGGCGTGGAAGAAGGCGCAGGGACACTACGGCAGATTCAGCGAAGAACAGGGCGCGGTGAAGTACATCGACCCTCGTAAGGAATAAGGAGGCGCGGTATGGCTTTGTTTGAAGGTTATGAAAGAAGAATAGACAAGATTAACGGCGTGCTCAAAGAGTACGGAATTTCTTCCATCGAAGAATGCAGAGACATCGCGCTCTCGAAAGGCGTGGATTGCGATAAGATCGTACGCGGAACGCAGCCCATCTGTTTTGAAAACGCCGTATGGGCGTATACGGTCGGCGCGGCGATCGCGATCAAGAAAGGTTGCACCAAGGCTGCCGACGCGGCGGCGGCGATCGGAATCGGCTTGCAGTCCTTCTGCATTCCCGGTTCGGTCGCGGAGAACAGAAAAGTCGGTCTCGGACACGGAAACCTTGGCGAAATGCTCCTTTCCGAATCCACCGATTGCTTCTGTTTCCTTGCGGGGCACGAGTCCTTCGCGGCGGCGGAAGGCGCGATTTCTATCGCGATGAACGCGAACAAGGTTCGCAAAAATCCTCTGCGCGTAATTCTGAACGGACTCGGCAAAGACGCGGCTTTCATCATCTCCCGTATCAACGGATTCACCTATTGCGAGACGGTGTTCGATCCCTATACCGAAACGGTCACCGTAACGAAAGAGGTGGCGTATTCGGACGGGCCCCGCGCGAAAGTCAAGTGCTACGGCGCGGACAACGTTCCCGAAGGCGTTGCGATCATGAAGCTCGAAAAGGTCGGCGTGTCCATTACGGGCAACTCCACCAACCCCACGCGCTTCCAGCACCCCGTTGCGGGCACCTATAAAAAGTGGTGCGTAGAGAACGGCGTGAAATATTTCTCGGTCGCGAGCGGCGGCGGTACGGGCAGAACGCTCCACCCCGACAACATGGCTGCGGGACCGTCTTCCTACGGCATGACCGATACGATGGGACGCATGCACTCCGATGCGCAGTTCGCAGGTTCGTCCTCCGTTCCCGCGCACGTCGAAATGATGGGCTTGATCGGTATGGGCAACAACCCCATGGTC
>CAMGEK010000095.1 GCA_946055105.1 uncultured Clostridia bacterium | reverse complement strand
GTTGTCCGTCGGCGGTTCTTACCGAGCGATCCGCCGTCTTTTTCTACGCTGTCGACGATTGCGCTCGCTCTCCTCTTGCGAAATTTGTTGTTGTTTTCCCTCAACCGTCGACGTTCGCCGACCGTTTCCGAACAATCTACCGCCCCGAAATTTTTATCCGATCCTGCGTTTTTTACGGAACAGCAATATTGCAAAAATCAATCCCGCCGCGAGATAGAGGAATACGGGAATCAAGCCGAGCGCGGCGACGCGGTCGAACTGATAGACGACCGCGTTTCCTGCGGAATCGGGCACGCTGTGAATCGCGCCCGTGATAACTCTGCCGAGATACACCGCGGGATAAAAGGGAAGAAACCGACACGCCGTCTCCAATCCCCCCATCGCGTCGAGCGGCATCCAGGCGCCGCCCAGAATTCCCGCCGCCGAAATAATTACCGAACAGATTCCCGGCGCGGCTTTTTCCCCGAGCGCCGTACCGAGAAAAATTCCCCAAAAGATACAGAGCGCCAACGTCGGCAGCATTGCAGGAAGAAGCAACGCGCAGGAAACGAAAGAGAAATATTCCGCGCCCGACGCAAGCGCGAACAGCCATCCGAACGCCGCGCACACGATTTCCTGCAAGATCCCGACGACCGCGCAGGGGATCGCATAGCCCAGAATAAATTCCGAAGCGCGCATCGGAGATGCAAAGAGACGGATTAAAAACGCCGAAGAACGGTCTTTCGTCACCTGTAAGACTTCCAGCAACATGACGAACGTAAAGGAAAAGGTCATTACTCCGGGCACGAGCGACTTCGGCTCGAATACGGGCGTTGCTCCGCCCGTAAAACGGTTGATCAGATAAAACAGCCCGAGCATCACGACCGGGAATCCGATACAAAAAATATAGACGACGGGATCGCGCATGATTTCGATGAAATTCCGAACGGCAAAGATGCGGATACGTTTCATTCTCTTTCCTCCTCGCCGACCAATTCGATAAACGCGTCCTCGAAGCTGTCCGCCCCCGCGCGCGCCTTCAACTCTTCCGTCGTGCCTACGGCAAGCGTTTTTCCGTGCGACAGAATCGCCACCCGATCGCACAACGCCTCGATCTCTTCCAGATAGTGAGAAGTCAGGACGATTGTCATCTTTCCCTTTAACTCCTTGACGATCTTCCAGAGTTCCCGACGGGCGACCACGTCAAGTCCGAGCGTCGGCTCGTCTAAAAACAGCACTTTTGGCTGCGTGATAAGCGCGACGGCTATGGATAAACGGCGTTTTCTTCCGCCCGAGAGCGTTTTGGCGCGCTTTTTCCTCTCTCCGTCAAGACCGAACCGTCTCGCCGTCTCTTGTGCGCGCGCCCGCGCTTCGTCGGCGGACGCCCCGTAGATCCCTGCGAAAAACCGCAGATTTTCTTCCACCGTCAGATTGGGCGCGATCGCCGTCTCCTGCGGCGAAACTCCGACGAGTTTCCGCACTTCCGACAATTCCCGCACAACGTCGCGGCCGTACACGGACGCGCTCCCCGAGGTCGGCGCAAGCAGACCCGATAAAATTCCGATCAGCGTGGATTTTCCCGCTCCGTTGATTCCCAGAAGTCCGTACAATTCCCCCTCTTCCACTTCCAGAGACACGCCGTCCAGCGCAGTCGTTGATCCGAAGCGTTTGGTAAGATCCCGAATTTGCAGAGCGTTCATCTCTTTCCTCCATCCGCTGAAAGAACGGCAAATCGCGCGCGCAAGCCCTCGTATGCATCGGTCAGAAACTCCGAAACCGTCTCCTCCTGCAAAGGAAGATACGAAGTCGCGATCAGCGTCGCGATTCCGTGCACGAAAATCCACATCTCCGCCTGAAAAAGCTCCGCCGACTCTCTTCCGAGTCCCGTATTCCGCATGACCATCTCCACGGCGCGATCGTTGCTCTTCATTCGCCCGTCCTCCGCCTTTAAGGAACCGTCGCACAGAAACATCAGACGGAAGAGCTGCCGCTCCTCCTGCGCGAATCGGATATATCCCATTCCGTACGCTTTATAGGGCGGATATTTTTCCTTTTTTACCTCTGCTTCCAGATAAGAACAATAATACTCCGCCGCCGCGTTCGCCGCGCTTTTCTTCAATTCTTCCATATTGCAGAAAGACAGATAGATCGGCTGTGTGGAACAGCCAAGCCGCGCCGCCAACGAGGTTACGTTCAGAGCCTCCATGCCGCCTTCTCGCAACGTTTCCAGCGCCGCCGCGAGAATCTTCTCTCTCGGAATGCGTTTTTTTGCAGGCATCTTTTCTCCTTTATAAAATAAATACATTTATTAATAAGCTATTTTATCATTCATAAGAGAGTTTGTCAAGCAAAAACTCTCCAAAAATAAATTTCGGGGAAATTTCAGGGTAGAGAAAACCCCGCTCCGTCGCGGTTAGAGACAGGCATGCCCGCCTCTGTTGCGGTTACAAGCATACCCCGATTTGTTGTGCTTTTGGATAGGCATACCCGCCTCTGTTGCGGTTACAGGCATGCCCCGATTTGTTGCGCTTTGGATAGGCATGCCCGCCTCTGTTGCGCTTTGGATAGGCATGCCCGATCTGCCACGCTTTGGATAGGCATGCCTGCCTCTGTTGCGGTTACAGGCATGCCCCGATTTGTTGTGCTTTTGGATAGGCATGCCCGCTCTGTCGTGGTTAGGGATAGACATGTTGTCTTTTCGTCGAGGTCAGGTTCGTTATACCCGTCTCTCGTTGAGTGCAAAGCAAACCTTATCCCCGCAACAAACGATAAAAAAACGGCAAGCAAAATCCGCTTCCGCAATAAATAAAAACGGCAAGTAAAATCCGCCCCCGCAATAAATAAAAACGGCAAG
>CAMGEK010000094.1 GCA_946055105.1 uncultured Clostridia bacterium | reverse complement strand
GTAATGGCAGTCGGAATACTGCGTGGGAGGCATCGTTTCGCCTTCGCCGACGTAAATCGTGTTGACGATCTTGCCTTCCGCGTCGATGACTTTGTAAGAACCCGTCTTGGGACAGGTATCACCGCAGTTCAGTCTCATAAATTCACCTCCGATACCGTCAGTATCCGCAGAGGGGAATTTTTTATACACGGCTTATAAAATTCCGCACACGTTGAGCGCAAAACAGGTGAACGACAACGCAACGAGGTACAGGCTGAACCATTTATAGTTCGCTTTGCCGATCACTTTGAGCATGAGTTTGATGGCGAACAGTCCGGCAAGCGCGGCGAACAGTACGCCGAGCAGAACCGCGACCACCCCCGTCGCGCCCATCGTCGAGAGCGCAGAGGTCTCGCCCGCAACGTCTTTCAGACTGACGACGACGCTTCCGAGAATGACGGGAATACTCATCAGAAAGGAAAATTTCGCCACGTTCTTCGTATCCGCGCCCGCAAAGACGCCCGCCGCGATCGTCGAGCCGCTGCGCGAAATACCGGGGATCACCGCAATCGCCTGCATCAACCCCATGGGAACGGTCGTTCTCCAACAGAGGGGCAACCCCGGATTTTTTCTGCGTTTCGCCACAAATTCGCACAACAGCAAAATGAGAGCCGTGAGTGCGAACCCGATCGCAAGATACGCCCCGCCGTAGAATTTTTCTTCGATGTAATCGTTGAGAAACAGCCCGACGAGCCCCGCAGGAATCGTCGCCACGATCAGATAAAGCAACGTTTTGAACGGTTTCTTGAACAAGTCGAGAACGTCTCTCCAAAAGACGAAAAATACGGCGATCAGCGTGCCGAAATGCAACATGACGTCGAAAAACAGCGCGTTCCCGCCGAAATCCGCATTCATGATCTGTTGCAACAATACCAGATGTCCGCTTGACGAAACGGGCAGGAACTCCGTGAGCCCCTGCACCGTTCCGAGGACGATAGCCTGCCAGATTTCCATATCCTCTTATCCTTTAAGATCGATTGTCGAGATCTTTCAGATCCGCATAGCGGCTTTCGTAGACCGTGACGCAAGCGCTGTACGCGTTGACGACCTGCGTCTGCATCGCGTTAGAATATCCGTCTACCGTCGCGCTCTTCAACGCTTCGTAATAGAGATTGGAGAACGATCCTTCCCTTTCGACGTCTGCGAAAGCGAACGCATAAGGCGTCTGATTGGCGTACGAAAACGTGCAGTACATGATATGCCAGCCGTATTCGGAAGGCGCGACCGTAACCGTTCCGACGCCGCCTTCGACCGCCTTTTTCGCCGCGTATTCAAACTCTTTGACGAAAGAGGTGTTATATGCGGAGACCGAATAACCGAGATATTTGTTCAGTCCCGCCGTATCGGTATTGTATGCGAACGACAGCTCGTTTATGACGGACATCGCCTTGTTGACGTCCGTTCCCGCGACGAATACTTCGTTCGCGTTAAAGGTAAGATTTACCTTTGCTTCGTAATACAGGAACTTGGAATAGTCGACCGATTTCACGCCGTCTTCCGTCTTGTAGAAGTCGGTCTGCGCGTAATAGTCGGAAGAAGCCGCCTGAACGGGATTTACCGTCAATCCCGCGTCCTGCAAAGCGGTCGTCATGAGTCCGATAAACCCGTCGACGTCGATTTCGTTCGGCGTGAGCGTATAGCCCTCGTCCTCGTCGTATTCCACCGTTCCGTTGTAGGCGTACGTTCCGCGATAATTCTTCAACGGCTCGTACTTGGAGCCCTCCGTCGCGTTTGCGCTCTCTTCAAAGAAGTAATACGCCCCGTCTTTCTCGTACGAATAGTCGGTCTCGCCCGTGAACCAGGTGCCGCGCTGATCGGTCGCTTTGAGATTTTTGAGAACCTGCGCGCGCGCATAGAATTTCTGCGCCTCCGTGCCCGTGTAATTCGTCAGATAATTTTTCTGCGTATCCGAGAACGGGAGCAGAATATTCATGACGTATCCGTAATTTCCGTTCGGCGCATACAGCACGAAAGAGGTGTCGGACGCGGAATCGAGCGCGGTTTCAAAAGAGGATTTGTCCGCGTCGAACGCCTGCCTCTGATTTTCCAGCGTCTCGTTGAACTTCTCCGTCAGATACGCTTCCGTAAGCGTCGCCTCCGCTTTCTTCTCGTACGCCTTGGAAATTTTATCGAGCAACGCGTCCTCGTAGGCGGTCTTCAATTCGAGTTTGTAGTATTCGAGGTTTTCAAACCGACTCACGTCCTCGCCCTTATCGAGCAGGTTGTTTGAAAGCAGGTTGGAAAGGAAGTCGTTGTACGCTTTCTTTCTCGTCGTGGAAGTCGAACCCTCGATCGGCTCGTAAGAGCCGCAATCGGACGCTTTGTTCTTCCCCGTATAAATATTGTACGACGAATCGTAATAGTCCTCGTTTTCGGTATTGACGCCCGTGGGAAGCGTGCGAACCGAAGTATCGTATTCGCGCTCCTCCGCTTTGATATTGTTCTTCTCCTGCGAATCGATGGTATTGTTGATCTGCACTTTGAGAACGTACTCCGCCTTCGCGCGCTCCGTCTCCGTCAGGAAATACCTGAGTCCCGAAAGTTCGGGGGAATTTTTCCCGTCGTTTTCGGCGGATTCGACCGCCGCGCGATACCCTTCCGCCGTGTAGGCGTTGCCCGCCGCGTCGCCGTTTTCAAACAGATACACCTGCGCGTACTGAATGCGCATTTTACGGTTGACGAGGCTTTCGCGGATCAGATCGAACGTATCCGAATAGGAAGCTCCGCTCTGCACGGACTGATAGCCCGACGAGAGGAAATTCGCGATGAGATCGCGTTTGAGCACGGTCGACGTATCGATGACGTCGGCGTATTTCGCATACTCTCCGCCCGACTGAAATTCTTCGCCTCTGCTGATGTCGACTTCCGCGATCACCTGCAACATATCTTTCTGCGAATCCGTCGTGACGAGATCGCACCCGGCGAGCGCGCCGCACGTGAGAACGGTCGCCAAAGAAACCGCCGCCGCTTTTTTATTCATCTTCATAGTTTCCATCTCCGAACCATTATAGCGC
>CAMGEK010000093.1 GCA_946055105.1 uncultured Clostridia bacterium | reverse complement strand
GTGGGCGCAGGCGATCGACAAGGCGTACGCGCAGAACAGAAGCAAATACGCCGTGAACGGATTCCGCAAAGGGAAAGTCCCCAAGCACGTGCTTGAAATGTACTACGGAAAGGGAATCTTCTACGAAGACGCCCTGAACATTCTCTATTCCGAGCATTACGGCGCGACGCTCGACAAGGAGAAGGACAACTTTACGGCAGTCGGCGATCCCTCGCTCTCCGTGGAAGACATTTCCGAGAAGAAAGTGGTTCTTTCCGCAGTCGTGCCCGTCAAGCCCGACGTGAAAATCGAAAAATACACGGGTATAAAAATCAACAAGTATGAGTATAATGTTACGGACGAAGACGTGGAGAAGGAGATCGCCTCCACGCGCGACCGTATGGCGGAAAAGGTGGACGTTGCCGACCGCGCCGCGCAGACGGGCGACACCGTGAATATCGATTTCGTCGGAAAGACGGACGGAAAGCCGTTTGAAGGCGGCAGCGCGGAAAAATTCGATCTGACGCTCGGCTCCGGTCAGTTCATTCCGGGTTTTGAAGAGAAAGTCGTCGGCATGCAGATCGGCGAAACGCGCGATATCGACGTGACTTTCCCCGAAAATTATCAGGCGGAAGAGCTGAAAGGCAAGCCCGCGGTGTTCACCGTGACCTTGCACGCGATCAAAGGGAAGATCGTTCCCGAACTCGACGAGGCGTTCGCAAAGAAGATGGGCAGCGATTCCGTGGAAGCGTACCGTGCGAAGGTGCAGGAGCGGTTGGAGCAGAACGCGGCGGCGCGCGGTCGCAACGAGACGGAGAACGCGATCGTCGCCGAGATCGCCAAGGGCGCGAAAGCGGAGATTCCGCAGGCGATGATCGACCGCCAGAGCGACTATTCGCTGCAAAAAATGGAATATAATCTGATGTATCAGGGAATCAAGTTGGACGATTATCTGAAATATATCGGAAGCTCCCGCGAAGAGTACAAGAAGAACTTCGAGGAGGATTCCAGAAAGGCGGTGCTCAACCAGCTCGTCGTAGAGAAGATCATCAAGCTCGAAAACATTTCCGCTTCCGAAGAGGAGATCTCCGCGAAGGTGGAAGAGCAGGCGAAGAGCGTCGGCAAGACGGCGGAAGAATACCGCAAGACGATGGATCCGAGACAGTTCGAGTATATCGAAAACGATATCAAAGTAGAGAAGCTGTTCGAGTTCCTGCAAGCGAACAACGAAATGGTCGTCTATCGGGAAGAAGAAAAAGCGGAAAAACCCGCGAAAAAGCCCGCGGCAAAAAAGACGGCGGCTAAGAAGACCGCAACGAAAGCGGCGGAAAAACAACCGGAAACGGAGGAGTAAACCATGCGCGAAAAGAACGTGCTCATCCCTTACGTCGTAGAACGCACGTCGGGCGGAGAGAGAAGCTACGATTTGTATTCCCGCCTTCTGGAAGACAGAATTATCTTTCTGAGCGGGGAAATCGACGACGCGGTTGCGAATACGGTCGTGGCGCAGCTGATTTATCTGGAAGGGAAAGATCCTACGAAAGACGTCAGTCTGTATATCAACAGTCCGGGCGGTTCGGTCACGTCGGGGATGGCGATTTACGATACGATGAACTATATCAAATGCGACGTCTCTACCATCTGCGTGGGCATGGCGGCGTCCATGGGTGCGTTTCTGTTGTCGTCGGGCGCGAAAGGAAAGCGTTACGCCCTGAAAAACAGCGAAATCATGATTCATCAACCGCTCGGCGGCGCGCAGGGGCAGGCGAGCGACATTAAAATTCAGGCGGAGCATATTCTGAGAATCAAGGCGAAGATGAACGCGATTCTCGCACAGAATACGGGGAAGCCCATCGAGGAGATCGAAAAGGACACCGATCGGGACAACTATCTGACCGCCGACGAGGCGCTCGCATACGGACTCATCGATAAAGTGTACGTAAAGCGCTGATTATTTCGGAGTAGACATGGAAAAATACGAACAATACTGTTCTTTCTGCGGAAAGGAAAAATCCAAAACGAAAAAACTGATCGCAGGTCCCGACGGGATTTATATCTGCGACGAGTGCGTGGAGCTGTGCAAGGACATGCTCGACAAAACGCCCGCCGCGCCCGCGGAGACGATCGAATTGAAGAAGCCCGCCGAAATCAAAGAGGCGCTCGATCAGTATATCGTCGGTCAGGATAAGGCGAAAAAGGTGCTCTCCGTGGCGGTCTACAACCACTACAAGCGCATCAATTCGCTCGCCGATTCCGATCAAAAGGACGACGGCGTGGAGATCGAAAAGAGCAATATTCTGCTGCTCGGTCCCACGGGAAGCGGGAAGACGCTGCTTGCGCGCACGCTCGCCAAGATCCTCAACGTGCCGTTCGCCACGAGCGACGCGACGACGCTCACCGAGGCGGGATACGTCGGCGAGGACGTGGAAAATATTCTTTTGAAGCTCATTCAGAACGCCGACTATGACATCGAACGCGCGCAGCGCGGAATCATCTATATCGACGAAATCGACAAGATCGCGCGAAAGGGCGAAAACGTATCCATCACGCGCGACGTTTCGGGCGAGGGCGTTCAGCAGGCGCTTCTGAAAATCATCGAGAGCACGGTTGCGAACGTACCGCCTCAGGGCGGCAGAAAACACCCGCAACAGGACTGCATGCGGATCGACACCTCGAATATTCTGTTCATCTGCGGCGGCGCGTTCGTCGGTCTGGACAGAATCGTCGGCGCGCGGAAGGATGATACGGCGCTCGGATTCGGCGGAAAAGTCAAGCTCGGAGAGAGCGAAGTGGATTATTCCCTGCTCGACGACGTGAAGCCGCAGGATCTCACCAAATTCGGTCTGATTCCCGAATTCGTGGGGAGACTTCCCATCGTCGTCAACCTGAATCCGCTCGACGAGGACGCGCTCGTGAATATCCTCACGCAGCCCAAGAACGCGATTATCAAACAGTACCAGAAGCTCGTGGGACTTGACGGGGTAAAACTGACCGTCGAAGACGAGGCGGTGCGGGAAATCGCAAGCACGGCGATCCGTCTGAAAACGGGCGCGCGCGGTCTGAGAACGATCATCGAGGGATTGATGACGGACGTCATGTACGACATTCCGTCGGAGAAAAACATCGAAGAGGTGATCATCACGAAGGATTGCGTCGATAAAGGCGCGAGACCGCGTCTCGTCTATAAAAAGACTGCTTAATCGGAACACGAACAACCCCCCCCGAAGCGAAAAGGCTTCGGGCCGGGTTTCCTTATCGGGAACCGATACCGCAAAAGTTCGGACACGTT
>CAMGEK010000092.1 GCA_946055105.1 uncultured Clostridia bacterium | reverse complement strand
ACCGCCGCACGCATATTTCAGGAATCGTTGCCCCGCTCGCGCCCCCTGCTCCCGCGCACGTCGAAATGATGGGCTTGATCGGTATGGGCAACAACCCCATGGTCGGCGCGACGGTCGCAGTTGCGGTCGCCGTTCAGGAAGGTATGAACAAGTAAGAAAACAGGCTCTCTGTTTCGGATTCGGCGGTTTCTTCGGAAACCGCTTTTCCTTTTTTTGAACCGCCGCACGCATATTTCAGGAATCGTTGCCCCGCTCGCGCCCCCTGCTCCCGCTCCCGCCCCCTGCGACGGTACGGTACGCTCCGCTCGTGCCCCCTGCTCGTGCTCCCGCCCCCTGCTCCCGCCCCGCGCCCCCTGCTCCCGCTCGCGCCCCCTGAGACGGTACGCTCCGCTCCCGCTCCGCTCGCGCCCCCTGCGACGGTACGCTCCGCCCCCGCTCCGCTCGCGCGCCCTGCGACGGTACGCTCCGCTCGCGCGCAAGCAGAAACGACGGCGAGCTCCGCGCTCCCGTCGGCGGAACGCTTGACAAAACGCGAGAAAAAGACTATGATGTAATTCGGAACGAACCGCGCGGCGCTCCGGCGCGGCTTGCGGAGTTCCGAGGAGGGATTCTATGAGAACGAAAAAGTTGATTGCCGTATGCACGGCGGTCTGCGCGTTCACGGCGGCGCTGTCGCTCTCCGCGTGCGGGCACAAGCACACGCTCGTAAAGCGCGAAGCGGTAGAAGCGACCTGTACGGAGGACGGACACGTTGCGTTTTACGAGTGTTCGGATTGCGGCGCGCTCTTTGCGGACGAAGCCGCGACGACGGCGACGACGGAAGAGGAAACTTTGGTCAAGGCAGTCGGACATACGCTCGTAAAGCGCGAAGCGGTGGAGGCGACCTGTACGGAGAGCGGAAATATCGCCCATTACGAATGCGCCGTCTGCGGCGGTCTGTTCGCGGACGACGCGGCGACGGCGGAGATCTCGCGGGAGGAGGCGGTTCTTCCCGCTTCCGGACATACTTATACGACGGAGCTGCTTCCCGACGGAGACAAGCACGCGTACCTGGCGACTTGCGGACACGAGGCGAGAAAGGAAGTGAAAAATCATACCTTTGTCGACGGCGTCTGCTCGGCGTGCGGCGCGTTACAGACGGGCTTGACGTTCCGTCCCGACGGCGACGGTCTTGCGCTCGCCTGGATCGGCGAGGGATATGCTCAAACGCAGTTGGTCGTGCCTTCGGCGCGCGACGGAAAGAGCGTGACGGCGATTGCGGGCGGCGTGGCGAAGGGAAACGAGACGACGCTCGAAAGCGCGGTGATACCCGTCGGCGTGCGGAAGATCGGAACGAGCGCGTTTGCCGATTGCAACAACAACCGTTTTGAAATATTTTATGAAGGAAGCGCGGAAGAGTGGGAGGAGGTGCAGACGGCGTTTCCCGACAACCGCGTCTGGATCTATTCCGCAGACGCGCCCGTCGCGGACACGCCGCTTTACGCAGGGTATTGGCGATATGAAGGCGACTCCGTCAAGAAGTATTCTTTCGACGGAACGACCAGAGAGGGCGCGATCGAGCTTGCGCTCGCGATGGATTCGGAGTACCGCTATACCATACCGACGACGGGGCTGTGGTTCAAACTCTCTCCCAAAGCGGGCACGACCTTCCTGATCGCTTCGGAGACGCAGAATACCGAAATTCAGATTTACGCGGCGGAATCGACGGTCGAACAAACTTACGGCGGGGAGAACGGGTTCGCCTTTTCCCTCACGATCGAGGAGCGGGAGACGAAATATCTCCTGATCAGACCGACGGAAGAACGGGAAGTCGTCTTTACCGTCCGGATCAGCACGACGGTGGGCACGGAAATCGGAGCGGGCGAAACGGAGTATACGTTGACGTCGGCGGACGTAGAGAAGGGGCGTCTGAATTTCTATTGTCCCGTCGAGGCGGGCGAATACGCCGTTACGGTAGAGCGTTATATCGCAGGCACGGGGCAGGCTCAGGCGATCGTCTTTACGGTACAACGGCAAAACGTGTTCGATATCAGCGTTTCGGGCGAGGAATGGTCGGGAACGGTTGCGGAGGCGATGAATCTCGGCGTCGAAATTTCGCTCACGGGAAGCGATGCGGGCGAAAATCCGTGCAAAGAGGGCGATGTGATCGTCGTCAAGATTACGAAAACAGCTTGAAAAGAGCGCCCTCGCGGCGCTCTTTCCATATTATATATATCGCGAAACGCATACGGGAACGGGCGCAGGTATAAAAGGAGCCAAAAAGGACGATAATCGGCATAAAATCGTGCAAAAACGAAAAAAAGATGAAAAAATCCCGTTCAAATATTTGACAAACGATTGACAATCGTGTATTATAGATAGGCTGCGTTAAAAACGGCGTATAGGGTTGAGACGGGAAGTTACTGAAAAACCGAGGCGAAAGCCCCTCGACAGATAATTTCCGTTGACAAATGTAGAGGCGCGACCTCTGCGACTAACCGTGGCTTTGCATCGAAAACACCGCGGATACGAGTGTTTTTTTGATGAGAAGGACCGCGATACGCACGGATGCGTTGACGTAAGCAATGCCAAGTTAGTATAAAAAAGGAGTAAAACGGTATGGCAAGTCAGAAAATCAGAATCAAATTGGCCGCATACGATCACGAGCTCGTGGATCAGGCGGCGAGCCGCATCGTAGAGACGATGCAGAAGGGCGGGGCGAAGATCAGCGGACCGATTCCGCTTCCCACGGAGAGAGAGGTCGTGACCATTCTCCGCAGCCCGCACAAGGACAAGGATTCCCGCGAGCAGTTCGAACTCAGAACGTATAAGAGAATCATCGACATCTATTCGCCCAACGCAAAGCTGCTCGACAGCATTCACCTTCCCGCGGGCGTCGATATCAAAGTCAAACTGTAATCCGATAATACTTTTCGACAGGTATTGTGGAAATAAAATTTTTTAAGGAGTGAACTTTATCTATGAATAAAGCAATCATCGGTCGTAAGGTCGGCATGACGCAGATCTTCACGGAAGACGGAAAAGTAATTCCCGTCACGGTAGTCGAAGCGGGTCCCTGCCCCGTCGTGCAGGTCAAAACGAAGGAGTCGGACGGCTATACCGCGCTCAAACTCGGATTCATCGAGACGAGCGAGAAGTCGCTGAACAAACCCGAACTCGGTCAGTTCAAGAAAGCGAACGTGACGCCCTGCAAAGTGCTCAAAGAGGTCCGTCTGGATTCTGTGGAAGCCTATAATGTCGGCGATTCCGTCAAAGCGGACGTGTTCGCGGCGGGCGATCGCGTCGACGTCATGGGCGTGACGAAAGGACACGGATACACGGGCGTCATCAAGCGTTGGAATCAGCACCGTCTCAAAGAAACGCACGGCGTAGGCCCCGTACACAGAGAACCGGGTTCCATGGGCGCGAAC
>CAMGEK010000091.1 GCA_946055105.1 uncultured Clostridia bacterium | reverse complement strand
CGACGACGAAGCTCATTCTGATCACGCCCGACTGTAAAATTCTCTGGTCGCACTATCAGACGAACAACGGACAGCCTTTGAACATCGTCGCCGACCGTCTGCGCGAGCTTTATTCGCTCATCGGCGGGAAGATCGTCATTCGGGGCGCATGCGTGACGGGGTATGGCGAGGATATGATGCGCGCCGCGCTCAAAATCGACTTCGGCGTGGTGGAGACGGTTGCGCATTTCAAAGCGGCTCTGCATTTCAATCCCGACGTGGATTTCATCATCGACATCGGCGGGCAGGACATCAAATGTTTCAAAGTCAAGAACCGCGCGATCGACTCGATCATGCTCAACGAAGCGTGTTCCTCCGGTTGCGGCTCGTTCATTCAGACGTTTGCCAAAGCGATGGGAATGGGGATCGAGGAGTTTTCCCGTCTCGGATTGTTCGCCAAACGCCCCGTGGAGCTCGGCTCCCGCTGTACGGTATTCATGAACAGTTCCGTCAAACAGGCGCAGAAAGAGGGCGCGCTCGTCGAGGACATTTCGGCAGGGCTCTCTTCCTCCATCGTCAAAAACGCGATTTACAAGGTCATCCGCGCCCGTACGCCCGACGAACTCGGAAAGCATATCGTCGTGCAGGGCGGCACCTTTCTCAACGACGCCGTCTTGCGCTCGTTTGAAAAAGAGACGGGCAAAGAAGTCGTGCGCCCTGCAATCGCGGGGCTCATGGGCGCGTTCGGCGCGGCGCTCTATGCCAAAGAAAACGTATCGAAAGACGCTTTGATCAGTTCGATCGTCACCGAAGCGGAGCTTGCGAATTTTACCTATGCGTCGAAGTCCGTCAACTGCAACGGCTGTACTTCGCACTGCAACGTCAATATTCTTACGTTTGCGGACGGCAGACGGTTTATTTCGGGCAATAAATGCGAACGCGGCGCGGGCGGAAAACCTCCCACGGATCTGCCCGACGTGTATGCCTATAAGTATGAAAAATTGCTTTCCATACCCTCCGGTCAACCCGCGAAGCGCGGCAGAGTGGGACTTCCGTTGCAACTTCTGATGTATGAACAGTTGCCGCTTTGGACGGGATTTTTCGAGACGTGCGGTTTTGAAGTCGTGCTCTCCGAAAAGAGTTCCCGCGAGCTGTATTTCAGAGGTCAGCACACCGTGGCGAGCGATACGGCGTGTTATCCCGCTAAGCTCATGCACGGACATATCGAATCTCTGCTCGATCAGGGCGTGGATTTTATCTTCTATCCCTGCGAGAGCTATAATCTCGACGAGCACGATTCGACCAATCATTATAATTGCCCCGTGGTGGCGTATTATCCCGAACTTCTGAAAGCGAACAACGACCGCCTGACGGACGACAACCTGATCATGCCCTATCTCGATCCCAACGAGGAGGGAAAGACGGTTGCTACGCTCCGTCGCGCGCTGAAAAAATACCGTCTTTCTACGTCGCTCGTGCGCGCGGCGTATCGCGAGGGGTTGCGGCGCATGGAAGAGTACCATGCCTCGGTCGTTCGGAAGGGGCGCGAGATCCTCGACCGCGCGGAGAAAGAGGGAAAAGAGGTCGTCATTCTCGCGGGGAGACCGTACCACGTCGATCCCGAAATCAACCACGGCATCAATAAACTCATCAATTCGCTCGGAATCGCCGTTCTGTCCGAGGACGCGGTTTTCGAGGAGGGAAACTTCGTCAAGGTCAACGTGCTCAACCAATGGACGTACCATGCCCGTCTCTATCGCGCGGCGGAATTTGCGACGCGGCGGGATAACGTCAATCTCGTGCAGCTCGTCTCGTTCGGTTGCGGCATCGACGCGATCACGACGGACGAGGTTCGCGCGATTCTGGAACGGGGCGGAAAGTTATACACGCAGATCAAGATCGACGAAATCAACAATCTCGGCGTGGTGAAAATCCGTCTGCGGTCGATGCTGGCGGCGATTGCCGAACAACGGAACGGAGGAAGAAACAATGGCTGAAAAGAAGCGCGAGACGAAACAGACGGTCGATTATACGGACGATTTCCCGCGGTTCACGCCCGAGATGAAAAAAGAATATACCATTCTCATTCCGGACATGCTCCCCTGGCATTTCGATTTGCTCGTGCACGTCATGCGACGGGAAGGCTATCGCGTGGACCGTTTGCAGAACGATTCCCGCGCGGTCATCGACGAGGGGCTCAAACACGTTCATAACGATACCTGTTATCCCGCGCTCTGCGTCATCGGGCAGTACCTCGACGCGTTGAAGAGCGGGAAATACGATCCCGAAAAGACGGCGGTTTTAATCACGCAGTCGGGGGGAGGGTGTCGGGCGAGCAACTACGTTCCGCTCATTCGCAAGGCGCTGAAAGCGGAGTTCCCCAAAGTGCCCGTGCTCTCGCTCAATTTTGCGGGGCTGGAAAAGGGGAACGGACTCGAACTCAATCTGAAATTTCTGTTAAAGCTCGCCTATTCGATTTTTTACGGCGATCTCATTATGAGCTTTTTCAACCAGACCAAGCCGTATGAAAAAACCGAGGGCGACAGCGCGGCGGCGCGCGTGCAATGCGTGGAGCAGATGAAGCGCGCGCTCGACGACGGGAGCTATCGGAAATTACGGAAAAACATAAATTATCTCCTCGACGCCTTTTCCGCGGTCCCCGTCGTGCGGGAAGAAAAGGTGAAAGTGGGGATCGTCGGGGAGATCTACGTCAAATATTCGCCGCTCGGAAACTCGCATCTCGAAGACTTCCTGCTGTCGGAAAACTGCGAGCCGGTCGTTCCCGCGCTCATGGATTTCGTTCTGTACTGCGTGGTCAACAATCTCAACGACGCGAAGTTTTACGGACATAAAAGCCTCGCGACGCCCGTGTTCCGCATCGTCTACCGTTGGTTGTACGGAAAACAGAAAAAGATCATCCGCATGACGGAAAAACACGGCAGATACGAACCGTTGCACGATTTTGAACGTCTGCGCCGTTGCGCGGACAAAGTCATCAATCAGGGCGTGAAGATGGGCGAGGGCTGGCTGATTCCCGCAGAAATGGCGGCGCTTGCGGAGACGGGTACGGAAAACATCGTCTGCGCCCAGCCGTTCGGCTGTCTGCCCAATCATATTGCGGGAAAGGGCGCCGTTCGCGCGCTCAAAGCGCTGTACGAACGCGAGAATATCGTGCCCGTCGACTACGATCCTTCGGCAACGCGCGTGAATCAGGAAAATCGGATCAAGCTCATGCTTGCCACCGCAAGGGAAAATTTGCGGATGAAAAAAACGGCAATGCAACCCGATTCCCGACCGCTTGATTGAACGATAAAATTTTATTTCGACATAACGGAATCGAAACGACCGCCGTCCCGTGCGCTGTTGCACGGGACGGCGGTTTCCGTAGTCGGGAATCCGCACCCGCCGCTCCGCACCCGCCGCACCGCACCCGCCGCTCCGTTCCTGCCGCACCGCACCTGCCGCTCCGCACCCGCCGCA
>CAMGEK010000090.1 GCA_946055105.1 uncultured Clostridia bacterium | reverse complement strand
TGCACTATAAAATGAATAAAAAGACCGAGAATGAATATTCTCGGTCTTTTTATACAGTGACAGCTTTTTTGTCACCATAACTTGGTGCCGCTGATCGGAGTCGAACCGATACGGTATCGCTACCACTGGATTTTGAGTCCAGCGCGTCTGCCAATTTCACCACAGCGGCGAATGCGAATCATATTATAGAATATTTCCCGCAAAAACGCAAGCGTTTTTATACCGTGACGGCAAAAAAGCGCAGGATTTTTTTCAATCCGCGCTTTCATTGCTCCCGAATGCGATCCGCAGAAAAGGGACGAAAAACGAACGGGTTGACTTTTCATTCCGATTGCGGTATAATAAAAGACGGAAAGCCGGCGCGAAAAAAGCGACGGACGTCGATGCGGCGTAGGGCGTGCGCGACGGGGATCTCGGAGTTCTGTTCGAGCGGTTTTACCGCAGCGACCGATCGAGAAATTCGGAGACGGGCGGGAGCGGAATCGGGTTGTCCGTGGCAAAAGCGGTCGCGACGGCGCACAGAGGCAAGGTCGGCGCTACGGAAAAGACGGCTTCGTCTTTTTTACCGTAACCCTCTGAAAGTTCGGTTTTTTTAAGGTTGAATTAAGCTTGCGGGGATATACTATATACGGGCGAACGTCGGGAAGGTTCTCCCTCCGCTCTCGTCACAGACGGCGCGGATGGGGGGCGTTTCCTACATAAAAAAGACGGATAAAGGGCGGGGCGCACTGTCACGGCGCGATCGGGCGCGGGCGGAGCGGTTTCCGCAAAATCCATAAAGATCGGAGGAATTATGAAATTTCGGTACAAAAAAATAGCGGCGTTGGTTTGCGCGGCGGCGATCGGTTGCGTCTGCGCGTTGACGGGGTGCTCTCTTGACGGCGGGACGAGCGTCTATGTGACTTCCGTCGAGCAGAGCGAGACGGGAGATGGGACGAGCACGTTTACCGTCCGTTATTCGGACGGCTCGACGTCTCAGTTTTCCGTCGCGAACGGGAAGAACGGCGTAGACGGCGAGGACGGAAAGGACGGAAAGGACGTCTCCGTCGAGGAAGTCTATCAAAAATACGTTTCCGAATACGGGGAGATCTCCTATGAGGACTTTTTAGCCCTGTATTTATCGGTGAACGTGGACTCTTCGTTCGGGATCGGCTCGGCGCTGAAATCTTCTTTGAAGGTCTATACCGAATTTATAGAAACGCAGACGATACGCGGCTTCGGCACTATATCGGACACGGCGATGTACACAGGCTCCGCGGTCGTCTGGAAACTCGATCCGGAGAACGACGCGGCTTATCTCGTCACCAATTATCATCTGGTTTACGACAACGGCGCGGATTCCGTCAGGAACGGGGGATCGAAACTTGCGAGGAGGATCACCTGTTATCTGTACGGAAGCGAGGGGAATCCCGCGAAAAACGACGGGAAGGACGCGAACGGATATTCGACCTATTCTTACGGGGATTACGCAGTGTCGTGCGAATACGTCGGCGGTTCGATCACTTACGATCTCGCCGTTCTGAGAGCGGATCTGAGCGACTTGACGGCGATCAACGAGGGCGTTTGCGCGGTTTCGCCGGCGGACGGTTATTACGTCGGACAGACGGCGATCGCGATCGGGAATACCGAGGGCGAGGGGATCAGCGTGACGAAGGGCGTGGTGAGCGTGGACAGCGAGTATATCGCGTTGACGATCGACGATCAGGCGCGTAATTACCGCTTGCTTCGGATCGATACGGCGATTTACAGCGGAAATTCGGGCGGCGGGCTCTTCGATTCGGACGGAAAACTCATCGGAATTACCAATTCGGGAAACGTGACCGATCAGAACATCAACTATGCCATTCCCCTCGAAACGGTCAGACACGTCGTGGACAATCTCCTCTATTATGCGGAACAATCAGGCGGAATCGGAACGGTCAAAAGGGCGGTGATCGGGATCACGGTGGATACGGAGAACGCGCGATACGTCTATGACGCGTCCAAGGGCTACGGCAGAATCGAGGAGCGCGTCGTCGTCTCCTCGGTTTCGAGCGGCTATCCCGCAGAGGCGCTGTCGCTGAGCGCGGGTGACGTGATCGACGGGATTCTGATCAACGGCGAAGAATACGGGATCACGCGCGATTTTCTCATCGGCGAGCTGTGTCTTACGGTGCGCGCGGGCGACGAAATCGCGATCAGATACACAAGAGACGGCGTGCAGAATACGACCGCAGGCTATGCCTTGACGGACGACAATTTCAAAACCGAATAACCGATTCGCAAACGGAAAAGGGGAGCGGTCGACGCGTCGGCAGGGGCGCGGCGACCGCTTGTTTGTTTATTTCAACTTTTTGTTCGTTTCTGTCGGAAAGTGGAAAGTAATATGAGTTTTGGGTTTATTTTTTCCGATTCATAGAAAAATTCGTGAAAACCGATGAAAAAAGAGCGGGAATATGTTATAATTGAAACAGCTTTGAAACGGAGCTGTTTCGGGAAAATAAAATTAGGAGAGGTAAACAAATGGCAAGAATCGTATTGAACGAAACGAGCTATCACGGCGCAGGTTCCGTGAAGGAAATCGTCGGCGAAGTGCAGAGAAGAGGGCTTACGAAAGCGTTCGTATGTTCCGATCCCGATCTCGTGAAATTCGGGGTTGCGCAGAAAGTGCTCGACGTATTGGAAGGGGCGAATTTGGAATATGAACTGTATTCCAACATCAAACCCAATCCTACGATCGAAAACGTACAGACGGGCGTAGCGGCGTATCGCAAGAGCGGCGCGGATTACATCATCGCGATCGGCGGCGGTTCCTCGATGGATACCGCGAAAGCGATCGGCATCATCATCAACAATCCCGAATTTTCGGACGTGCGTTCGCTGGAAGGCGTTGCGCCCACCAAGAAGCCCAGCGTTCCCATCATTGCCGTTCCCACGACGGCGGGAACCGCGGCGGAAGTTACGATCAACTACGTCATTACCGACGTGGAAAAGAAGCGGAAGTTCGTCTGCGTTGACGTGCACGACATTCCCGTTGTGGCGATCGTGGACAGCGACATGATGAGCACGATGCCGAAAGGATTGACCGCGGCGACGGGTATGGACGCGCTCACGCACGCCATTGAAGGCTATATCACGAAAGGCGCGTGGGAAATGACGGATATGTTCCACCTGAAAGCGATCGAAATCATCGCAAGATCGCTGCGCGCCGCAGTCGCGAACGAGAAGGCGGGAAGAGAAGGCATGGCGCTCGGTCAGTACGTTGCGGGAATGGGATTCAGCAACGTCGGGCTCGGAATCGTCCATTCGATGGCGCACGCGTTGGGCGCGGTTTACGATACGCCGCACGGCGTAGCGAACGCGATTCTGCTTCCCACGGTGATGCGTTACAACGCCGAAGCGACGGGCGAAAAATATCGCGATATTGCGAAAGCGATGGGAGTAGAGGGCACGGAAAACATGAGCGTGGAAGAATATCGCAATGCCGCTTGCGACGCGGTTGCAAAGCTGTCCGCGGACGTCGGAATCCCGCAGGATCTCAAAGGAATCGTCAAGGAAGAGGACGTCGAATTTCTTGCGCAGTCCGCAATGGACGACGCCTGCCGTCCCGGGAATCCCAAAGATCCGACGAAAGAAGATATTATCGCACTGTATCGTTCGCTTCTGTAATTGCGAACGTTGTGTAATCGTTTGAAAAACCCGCCTTTCGGCGGGTTTTCTTTTCTCGTTCAAAGATCGCAGAAATGCGGAAAAAATTTCGCATGAAAACGAAACTGTAAAAATTGTAGTAAAAGCGAGGTCGGCATGCGCTCCGTTTTGCGCGGTTGCGTTGCAACCGCCGGATTCTCCGCGCCGCCTCCT
>CAMGEK010000089.1 GCA_946055105.1 uncultured Clostridia bacterium | reverse complement strand
CTTTCGTTTGCGAACAACGTCCCGTTTCGCAACACTTAACGCGCCTTGGCTACTCTTCGTATTTTTCTATATTATACAGCGGCGATCGAAAAAACGCAACTCTTTTACATACTTTTTTCGCGATCGGAAATACTGATTTTATGGTACTCATCATGATCCGGACGACGATCGTCTTTCTGACGCTCCTCGTCATCATGCGTCTCATGGGGAAACGGCAGATCGGCGAAATGCAGCCCTTCGAGCTCGTCATCACCCTTCTCATCGCCGACCTTGCCTGTATTCCGATGGCGGACTCCTCCATTCCGTTGCTCTACGGAATCGTCGCCGTCGTCACCATCTTCGCGCTCCACGAGCTCGTGACGCTGCTCGATCTGAAAATCAAGCCGTTCAAAACGCTCGTCAGCGGAAAACCCAGCCTCGTCATGAACCGCGACGGCATCGACGATTATCAGTTAAAGAAAAACAACCTCGACGTCTCCGACCTCATCGAATCGATGCGCTCGGCGGGCTATTTCTCCCTCGACAGCATCGACTATGCGCTCTACGAATCGAACGGAATCTTTTCCGCGCTCCCCAAACAAAATTACGAGGAAATGCAGAATTCGCTCCCCCTCGTCATCATCGACAACGGCGATTACGACGACAAAAACCTGTCCGTTTCGGGGCTCGGACGGGATTTTTTTGAACGGCTGTTGCAGGAACAGGGCGTGAAGAACCGCAAACGCGTGCTCGTTCTGACCGCGGACGGCGAGGGAAAAATCTATTTGCAGGTCAAAGGCGAAAAGTATCGCACCTTTCGCGTTTCCTATCCGGGAGGCCGGAAGTGGTAAAATCGCTCGTCAGTATTCTCACCGCTTTTCTGTTGCTTGTCTCGGCGGCGCTCATCGAATGGCGGTACGTAGAGACAGAATTCGACGCCTTTGCGGAAGAACTCGCCACTCTGCGCGTCAAAGTGGAGGAGGAAACGGCAAACGCAGAGGACGCCAAAGCGCTCCGCATCTCATGGGATGAAAAAAAGAGCCGTCTGCACGCGATCATTCCGCATAACGACGTCTCCCGCGTAGACGATTGGATGAGCGAAACCGTGGGACTGATCGAAGAGGGAAATTATTCGCTCGCGCTCTCCAAGCTGGAAGTACTCGAAAAGATCTGCCATACCGTTCCCGACACCTACCGCCCCGCCCTCGAAAACGTTCTGTAACCGCTCTTTCCCGCACGGAAACGCCCCTTTGAATCCGCAAACGGCGCGAAATCCGCCGCCGTCCTATTGCCCCCGCCGTCCTATATGACGGTAACGCGACGGCTACGGGCGCGAAAGACGATCGCACCCATGATCGGGACGAATCGGAAAAACTCAGCGAGAAACGCCCGCGGGATTGCCGCGGGCGTTGCGTTTATGCCTGTTCTTCCCGTTCTTCCTGTTCCGCCACCCGAAGAATCCTCGGATTTTTCAGCGGATGAAGATACGTCTGTTGCGTGAACGTCAACAGCGGATCTTGCGTCGGGCGTTCGGGATCGAGCGCGTATAAAATGATCGTTCCCTTTCTCCGATTGTATTTTCCCAAGTTCCGCGGACGGTGTTCCATGACGCCGCCCTTGATAAAATCGCGACAGGCGGACATGAGTTCTTCCGTCGTCCAATAGAGATAGTATGCGGTAACGTGTCGGCGCGGATCGACGATTTTCAGAAGTCCCGCCTCCTGCATCTCAGACCATTGCAAAGACAAAAGCTTTCTGCCGAACGCATAGTATCGGACCTCGTTCCGATCCGCATCCCAACGGGAAGTGCGCGTCTTTGCCGTGATCAGGCAGACGAGCAGGACGCCCGTCGCCGCCGTTGCAAGTACGAGCAAAATGATTTTCCAAGTCAGATCGTGCGTTTCCGTTCCGCCGACGGGCAATAAAAAGACAAGCAACCAGCCCGCAACGGCGACGACTGCCGAGACCGAGAGCGATAAGAGCCACAACGTTTTGGCTCTGCCCTCGAAAAAGTTGACGAAAACTCCGTTTTCGTTTTCCATAAATCGTACCTCGCGGATGATTATAGCATATTCCGCAAAGATATGACAAATAAAAAATCGCTCTCCCCGAACCGAGAGAGCGATTTTTTTTAGATTTTTTAAGCCTGCAACAACTGCGCGACCGTGCGGTACGTTACTTGGTAAGAAAACTCCGTACGCAAGCCTATGTAATCATTGTACTCGTCGGAAGAGACTGAAAAAGTTAACACAACGTTGAGTCGGTCAATGTGCAGTTCATCCCCATCGATTTCCGAATGATCCGCCTGCTCGTTCCAGATCAGCGTTTCGGGCACGGCGGAGGAAGTTCCGCCCGCAGCTTCGACGACTTCCTCGATCTGAGAGATAACGTCAAACGCCCACGAAGCCGTCGCGATCGTCTCGCCGTCTCTCGTCAGCGCCAGAGACGCGTTCTGCTTCGAACCCTCTCTCTCGGAGACCGTCACGGTCAGCCCGTAAGCGTCGTAGGCGTCGGTATAAGCTTTGGCGATCATTTCTTTCTCGTAAACTACCTTGCAAGCGGAAATATCGACGAGCTGCGGAGCGGCGTCGAGCGCCGTCAGGCTTACGTTCACCGCTATCGTCTCACTTCCCTGCGCCATTTCCATCTCGCAGAAAACGCCCGTCAGTTTCAGATTCGTTCCGAACGAATATCCGAGGTTCAGTTTCTGACAGGGGAAACTCGTTTTCATCGCGTCGAACTGCTCTCCGATCCCCGACTTCAAGGAATCCCAGGAACCGCCCGAAATCATGGTTACGATATCGCCGACCGTCATCGCGCCGATCGTCTTACCGTCTCCGGTCAGAGAAACCGAAGAAACGGCGCCCGTCAGATAGTCGAGCACGCTCTGCCCTTCCGTCGGCACGGGAAGTTCGACCCCCGCCGCTTCCAAAGCAAGATCGGGAAGAGGATAACCGAGCGCCTCCGCAAGTCCGAAGACCTGATCCGCAGTAAAATCTGCGAAAATCGTGTTTACATAGCTTTTGACGAGGTTGTTCGCGAGAATCTGCGACACCGTCGTATCCGCTCCGACCGACGTAATCAGCGTCTTGGCGTCGTCAAGCAGGGAAACGTACATCTGTTTGAAATCGACCGTGAGCGTATATCCCGACTGCGTCGCCGAAGCAGAGATTGCGTTCGTGTTTTTTGCAAGGTTTGCAACGAGCGCAAGCATCGTCTGATCCAATCCCGATACCGTCGACTGAACCAACTCAGGCATTTCGCCGATCGCCGCGCCGTTGACGTGCGTTGCGTAAAAGACTACGTTTTCGTCCCAGGTCGTGATTTCCGTTGCGCTTTCAGCTGTAAATACGTAATCTTCCCGAACAAAGGCGTAGCCATATCCGATGCCAGTCTCTTCTCCCTTGAGATCCGCATTCGCGCCGTCTTCCGTGATTGCCATTTTTCCCGTCATGTTCATCGGCGCCGTTCTGTCGCCGGAAGAGCGATTTGCCGTAATGCTGACGTCGTATCCCTTCACGTCGGCGGAAGAAATCGCCGCGAGCAACTGCTGTCTGGTCGTTTCCGATACTTCCGTCTCTGCGGACGGTCCGTCGCCCGACGCGTCGGGATCTCCCTCCGCACCTTCCGTCTCTCCGCACCCTGCAAACGCAAAGCAGGTCGCCGCCATCAGCGAAAGCGGAATTGTGCACCATTTTTTCCAAATTTTCATGATAATTCCTCCTTGATAAGGTCATAATCCATTATAACCCCCCCCGATTTTTGTCAAGCGTTTGAAAGACTTTTATGAGATAAGTTTTGCAATTTTTATTTTCCACAGCGGCAGGTGCGGAGCGGCGGGTGCGGTGCGGCGGGTGCGGTGCGGCGGGTGCGG
>CAMGEK010000088.1 GCA_946055105.1 uncultured Clostridia bacterium | reverse complement strand
AAGACGGCTATAAAAGAACGGTAACGATATGTCTTACGCACGTCGGAGAGATAGATTTACCGTAAAAAGACAAGAAAACAGGTGCAAGCTTTTCGCCTGTGCCTGTTTTCCCTAATGGTGTCACCCTTATCGGTCGCTTCTTTCGTTTGATTCTTCCAACTGATCGCAACTGCCGTTGCGTTAAGAAAGTCCTTCGAGCTCGTCCAACGTCAACGAAAACGCGGGAATGAAATGCTCGAAAAAATAGTCCACGGCGCGTAAATTCATGGCGCGCAGCGCCGCGCCCACGCTCTTTTCCGCCTGAATAAACTCGTTGTTGCCCGACCGAAGTTCTTCGAGACATTTCAGATAGGCGGAGAGTTTATCCGCCGCCTTGACGTAACGGTACTCCTCCGAACGCTTGTCCGCGGCGAGATAGGGGAACAGCGCGGCTTTCATTTCGGGCGGAAGGGTTGCGGCGATCTTTTCGACCGCGCGCGTTTCCAGCTTCTCGTATTCGCCGTGAATATTCTGATTGAAATATTTGACGGGAGTCGGAAGATCGCCCGTCATGACCTCGCTTACTTCGTGATAGAGCGCATAGAGCACCGCGCGTTCCCCGTTCACGTCGCCGCCGAACACCTCGTTTTCGATGGTGACGAGCGCGTGCGCGAGCACCGCCACGGAATGAGAATGCTCCATGATGTTCTCGTCGCGCGACGAGCGCATGAGTTGCCAGCGTTTGATGAATTTCATTCTGTCGAGATAAGCGTAAAATTTGTCCATGTTCTGCCTCGTTTTTTCATTATACAACAAATCGCGCCGAAAATCAATTGACTTTACGCAAGATTACCGTTATAATAGTTTCATAAATTGAATTATCCGTCGTGGGTGCCGTAATTGGCTGAGATGATACCATTTGAACCGGACAGGGTAATCCCTGAACGGAAGTACAGGATTTTCGAGGAATTTTCCGCCCGCGCGTTTGTGCGGGCGTTTTTTTTACGCGAATCGGGGACGGACAACTCAAAAAAAATTTTTACGGAGGTTTTTTATGTTACAAAGTTCCCTTTTGGCGAGCCTGAAATGGTATCCCGTTCTCTTCGACTCGCCCATGAACGTCGCGCGCGGCATCTTTTTCTGGCTCACGCTCGCGCTCGTTCTCGCATTCGCCGTCAGCATGCTCCTGTTGAAAGACGAATCCCGCAAAAAGTTTTTCAAATACAGCGGGTTTTTCTTCGTCGTCTACGCCTGCGTCGTCGCGATCACGCTGCTTTCGCTCACCTTTGCGGAGGACGGAATCCTCACGATCACCTTTGTACCCGTCCTCGTCCTCTTGCTCGCCATCGCGGGTAGCGCAATCGCGCTTGCGTTCAAGCGGAATCGGACCGTATATCTGATCGCGGGCTGTCTTGTCGGCGCGGCGCTCGTCGCCACGCTCGTTTGTATGGGCGTCTATTACGCTACCGCTATCAGCGGGGACGGTTACTATAACTCGGACGACGCGTCCGTCAATCAGATCGTACTCTATCTCAGCGCGCTCGTTCTCATCGTCCTGATCGTAGGTCTCGGTTTCCTGTTCGGCAAAAACGACAAAAAGGGATTCGATTCCAAGGCGATCGCTTACGCGGCGGTCTGTATCGCCATGAGCTTCGCGCTCTCCTATCTGCGCATCTTCAAATTACCGCAGGGCGGCTCCGTCACGATCGCTTCCCTTCTGCCTCTGATGATCTATTCCTATATGTACGGAACGCGGAAAGGCGTCTTTGCAGGACTTATTTACGGCGTATTGCAGGCGATTCAGGATCCCTGGATGATCCACCCCGCGCAATTCCTGCTTGACTATCCCGTCGCTTTTTCTGCGATCGGGCTCTCCGGTATGTTCGCCAAGACGAAAAAACTTGAAAAACTGCCGCAGATTCAATTCGCGCTCGGCGCGGTCGTCGCGAGCGCGTTGCGCTTTGTAAGTCACGTTTTCTCCGGCGTGTTCGCGTTTTCCGCATACGCCGTGGACGCGGGCATGGCGGCTTGGCCGTATTCGCTCGCGTATAACTCATTCGTCTTTGCAGACGTTGCGATCGCAATCGTCGTGGGCGTGATCGTGTTCTCCTCTCCTTCGTTCGTGAAGCAGGCGAGAAAGTTCAACGCTTCCGCCGAAAAGACGACGGACGCGCCGTCCGCTTAACGGAAACCTGCAAACGCCCCGTCGGCAGACGGGGCGTTTTTTATATCGCCGCTCGGAAGCGTTGATTTTTCAGACGGTATCAAAGAACTTTCGCGATCCTTTGCCGTCTTCTTCATAGAAACGCGCCCATTCCTCGCAAAAGATCGCGCGCAAGGTCTTGCTCCGTATGCTTTACGACGGTCCGATCAGTCAATCGAATTACGCGTTTTTTATTCCGCTTGCGTCTGCCTGTGATACCACTCTGCAAAAGCGGCTATATTTTCTTCGCTGACGCAGTTCTGATCGTGCGTTAAAAGATACAAGATGCGCTCGTCTCTTTCGGAACGTTCCTTTTGCGAGGACAGCCCCTTTGTCAGCAGATTGATCATCAGTTTTTTGATTCCGCGGAGTTTCGTTTTGTCCATACCGCCCTGCAACGTGAAAAGGGGCGTCGTTTCGGGAATCGAGTTTGCTTTGCGAACTTCTGCAAGCATCGTTCCCGTGTCGCAAAGCCCGACGGCGCAGACGGCGGAAAGCCTGTATTTTTTCGCCGCTTTTTTGTAGCCCTTGACGCCGTTCGCAAAGAGCCAACCGAGGTAAATAATTTCCGTTCCGTTTGAAAGCCGCTTTGCGGCTTCCCTCAGATCATATACGGGCAATCCCGTTTTTTCTCCGAGAATATTTGCATACTCTGCGGTATGTCCCGTACCGGACGTATAAACGATCGCTTTCATCTTAGCACCTCTTGAACGCTGAAATTCTATTTGACCGACTCTTGAAGCGTTTTTTCTCTCGCCGCTCAGAAGAGCTGTAACAGATCGACGAGGAGCGCGAATCCGAACAGGAACAGAAATCCGACCGTATGAATGACCGCCTCCACTTTACGGTTGACGGGCTTTCCCCGAACCCATTCGATGAGCGTGAATACGACTTTGCTCCCGTCCAGAGCGGGAATGGGCAACAGATTGAATACGGCGAGATTGACGCCGATATACCCCGCGATTTCGAGCATCGAACGCACGCCCCGCGAAACGATCTTCGAGGTCATGGTGATGGTCGTGACGGGACCTCCCAACGCGCTCAGACCGAGCGCGCCCGTCAGTAGTTCTCCTAAAATTCTGAAAATCGCGCCCGCAAGACGGAACGAGTATGCAAACGAACGCCCGACCGTCTCGAAAAATCCGAATCGATACGAGGAACTCGCAACCTGATAGCCGGGATAGTCTCCCTCTTCTTCGTAGGCGAATCCGAGCGCCTTCCATACGCCGTCCGTCTCCGTGCTGTTTTCCGCCTCCACGTCCGCCCGCAACATGATCCGTACGGTCGTCTCCTCCCGTACCGTCTCTCCGCTCTCCGTCTGCCCCGCAACGCGCGAAAGAGTAAATTCGACGAGATCGCCCGCCTTTCCGCCCCTCAGCGCATGGATGAGATCGGTCGTCAGATACAGACTTCTTCCGTTCGCTTCGAGCAGAATATCTCTGTCGCGCAGACAGTACTCGGCGGGAATCGTATCCGTCGGCTCCGCGCGATAGACGGCGATCATGGTCTGCCCGAACGAGAGAAAATTGACGACGATCAGCAACAGCGCCAACAGATAGTTCATCAACGCGCCCGAAATCAACACGACGATCCGCTGCCCGCAAGGTTTTTTCGTAAACGAATCCGCAGTCGTACGGCTTTCCGAACCGTCCCCGACCTTCGGATCGTCGCAAACGTTCTCCGCGCCGTCCGAACAATGCGCGCGGACTTGCGAGGGTTCGTTCTCCGCGCCGTCCGAACAATGCGCGCGATCTTGCGAGGGTTCGTTCTCCGCGCCGTCCGAACAATGCGCGCGATCTTGCGAGGG
>CAMGEK010000087.1 GCA_946055105.1 uncultured Clostridia bacterium | reverse complement strand
TTTTTGCGTGTTTTTTTGCGCGTTTGAATAACGCTCTGTCTCCATCGGAAGTCGATTTCAAAAACGGAAATAAATAAAGAAAGGCGAGCGCATATATGAAAGAATACCCTGCGCTCTGTAACCGAGCGGAACGCGACTTTGTCGTAGCGTCAAAATTAACCGTAGATTGCGAAAGTTGATTAAAACTGTTCGCAAAACGCTTTCAAAAAGAGCGCAAGGGCGCGCTTCCGACTATCCGGTAGGCTGCGAATCATTCGCGAAAGATTTCTGTCTTCGTCGCCTTCCGACGGAGACGGGATCGGTTCTCTGCCGAACGACAAAAACGCCCCGAAAGCGAAACTTTCGGGGCGTTTTATCATGCGTCTTGGTTGCGTCGTCTTTATTTCGCCATGGAAATTTTCGCTTTTTCGACGACGTTCTCCACCGTGAAGCCGAACAGCTTGAACAACTGTCCCGCGGGAGCGCTTGCGCCGAACGTCGACATTCCGACGATCTCGCCTTTTTCTCCCGCATACTTGTACCAACTGTAAGGAGAACCCGCTTCCACGCAGACGCGCGCCTTTACGGAGGCGGGAATCACGCTCTCCCGATAAGATTCGGACTGCTTTTCAAACTCTTCGATGCAGGGCATGGATACGACGCGCGCTTTGATTCCCTCTTTTGCGAGTTCCGCTTTCGCGCCGACGCACTGTTCGACTTCCGAACCCGTTCCGATCAGAAGCACGTCGGGCGTGCCGTCGCAATCTTCCAGAACATAACCGCCTTTGAGCGCCGCAAGTCCGCTGTTTTCGTATTGCGGCAGATTCTGACGGGTGAGCACGAGCGCGGTGGGAGCGGTGCCCGTGAGCGCGGAAATCCACGCCGCCGCCGTCTCTTTTCCGTCTGCGGGACGGTACACTTTCATATTCGGAATAGAGCGGAGCGCGATAAGCTGTTCTACGGGTTCGTGCGTAGGACCGTCCTCGCCGACGCCGATCGAATCGTGCGTGAAGACGTAGACGACGGGAATATTCATGAGCGCGGAGAGCCGCAGCGCGTGCTTGCAGTAATCGGAGAACACGAAGAAGGTGGAGCAGTACGCTCTCACGCCGCCGTGCAACTGCATGCCGTTCGCGATCGCCGCCATGGCGTGTTCGCGGATACCGAAGTGCACGTTTCTGCCCTCGTAGCTTGCGGGCGCGAAGTCTCCGTAAACGACCGTATCGGTGTTCTTCATTTCCGTGAGGTTGGAGGGCGCGAGGTCTGCGGAGCCGCCCATCAGCGAGGGAACGACCGCCGCGAGTTTGTTCAGAACGTAGGAAGAGGTCTGACGCGTCGCCATCGGTTTTTCAAACCGGAACAGGTCGGGAATTGCGGTCAGATCGGGGAGTTCGCCCGCCATCGCCGTTTTATATTCCTTCGCGAGTTCGGGATACGCTTTTTCGTATTCCGCAAACATCGCTTTCCATTCGCGTTCTTTTTTCGCGCCGCGTCTGCCCGCTTGCGCCGTGTGCCGGAGCACCTCCGCGGGGACCTCGAACGGTTCGCAGGACCAGCCCAATTTTTCTTTCGTCTTTTGCAGATTTTCAACGCCGAGCGGCGCGCCGTGGCTCTTGCTGCTGCCTTCGAGGGGAGAGCCGTAGCCGATTTTCGTATTGCAGATGATGACGGTCGGCTTCTTTTTCTCTTTCTGCGCCTTGCGAATGGCGTTGGAGAGCATGAGAACGCTGTCGGGATTGGACACGAGATCTACTTTGAGAACCTGCCAATTCTGCGCCTTGAATCTCGCCGCGACGTCCTCGTTGAACGTGACGTCGGTATCTCCCTCGATGGTGATGTTATTGTCGTCGTAAAAGAGAATGAGCTTGCCGAGTTCGTGCGCGCCCGCGAACGAGCATGCCTCGTAGGAAATTCCTTCTTCCAGACACCCGTCGCCGCAGAGCGCGTAGGTGTAATGATCGACCACGGGGAATCCGTCGCGGTTGAATTTCGCCGCGAGGTGCGCTTCCGCAGCCGCCATACCCACCGCGTTCGCGATGCCCTGTCCGAGCGGACCGGTCGTCGTTTCGACGCCGACCGTGTGACCGTATTCGGGATGTCCGGGCGTTCTGGAACCGAGCTGGCGGAAGTTTTTCAGATCGTCGACCGTGAGCCCGAATCCGTAGAGATAGAGCAGCGAATAGTAGAGCATCGAACCGTGCCCCGCCGAGAGGACGAATCGGTCGCGGTCGTCCCATTTCGCGTCCTTGTTGTTGAATTTCAGAAAATTCTGGAAGAGCGTGTACCCGATGGGCGCGCTTCCGAGCGGAAGTCCGGGGTGACCGGAATTTGCCTTCTGAATGGCTTCTGCAGATAAGATGCGGATTGCGTTGATGGTGGTTTGTTTCATGCGTTATCTCCTAAATGATCAGACGATCAAAATTTTTTCAAACATTCGGAATCGAGGAAAGAAACGTCTTTGAGCAATTCGTATAACTTTGCGACGATGACGCGGTTTCCGCCCGCGACGTTGCTCTCCGCGTTGACGGGTAGAATCGGCTCGTGGAGACTCATTCGGACGAGCGCCCAGCCGTCGCCGTGCTCCCGATCGAAATTTATGCGCACGCCCTCGTAATTGTTCGGCGCGAGCGAGAGCCCCTCCGTTTCGGGAACGCGCTCTTTCAGCTCCTCGATGAGCCGCGCGCCCAGCGTTCTGAAATCGCATCCGGGGGTAAAATGCAGACGGAATTCCGCCGCTTCCGCGGGCATGGGCAGGTCTGCGATCAGATCGAGCAGGTTTTTTCCGCGCTTTGCGCAGTCTGCAAGCGAAATTAAAATTCGGGTGACGAGATAGGCGCCGTCGTCGAGAAAATAGTTTTCTCTGAGCGCGGCATGTCCGCTCGTTTCGATGGCGAGCGGCGAATCGACGCCCGCCGCATTCAGCCGTTTGCTCTCGTTGATGACGTTTTTATATCCGCGCTTGAATCTGTGGTGGACGCCGCCCCGCGCCTTGATGAATTCCGTCAATCCGTCGCTCGTAACCGAGTCCGTAACGATATACGCGCCTTTCCGCTCTTCGAGCAGAATCGCGGAGATCAGCGCGATCAGGCGGTTGCGGTTGATCTCCCGTCCGTCGGGCGCGACTGCGCCCGCACGGTCCACGTCCGTATCGAAAATCACGCCGAAGTCCGCGCGGTTTTTCCTGACGGCGTCGCAGACGGACTGCATCGCCGCCGCGTTTTCGGGATTGGGGATATGGTTGGGAAAGGAACCGTCCGGATCGAGGAACTGAGAGCCCGTCGTATCCGCGCCGAGCGGTTTGAGGACGTCCTCCGCGTAAAATCCGCCCGCGCCGTTTCCCGCGTCGACGAGAATGCGTTTGCCTTTCAGCGGTTGTTCTTCTCCGCAGGCGCGGCGCACCTTCTCCACCAAATTCGCCGCGTATTGTTTGAGATAGCTTTTTTTCGTGATTTCGCCCCGTCCGACGGGAAAAACGCCCGCGGAGGCGAGAAGTAGAACCTGTTTGACCTCCTCGCCTTCCAGACCACCCTCTTTCAGAAAGAACTTCAACCCGTTTTTTTGATAGGGGAGGTGGCTTGCGGTGATCATGATTGAGGCGTCCGCTCCGAATCCGTCCTGCAACAGCATGAACATGGACGGCGTGGAGGAGAGCCCCGTTAAAACGACGTTTCCGCCGCAGGACGCGATCGCTTCCGCGGCTAGGGCGGAGATGCGTTCCGCAGAGAGGCGGGAATCGTGTCCGACGGCGACGGTGGGGAGTTTCCCCGTCTTTTCAGAAACCCAGACGCAAAACGCCTTGCAGATGCCTACGACCGCTTCGTCGGTCAGCGTGACCGGATCGTTGTCCACGCCCGCGATCGCCGTTCCGCGCACGTCCGTTCCGTTCCGAAGATTCAACCATTCCTGTTCCGTCATATCGCTCCGTCGGGAAGATGCGCGCAACGGCGCAACCCTTCCCCATTATTATTAGCAATATTATACTAAGAAACGCGCTTTTTTACAAGGGATTTTCGGAAAAAAACGAGAAAAAACTCATAAAATTTCGTTCTCCTCTTGCACGATGAAAAG
>CAMGEK010000086.1 GCA_946055105.1 uncultured Clostridia bacterium | reverse complement strand
TCCCGTGACGACGACGGACGAGCTGATTCCCTCCGGCGAGACGTCCTCTTACCGCTCCAATCCTCTGAAACTCGCGGAATTCGCGCTCTCCCGCAAAGATCCCGGTTACGTGAACCGGGCGAAGGCGGTCAAGGAAGAAGAGCGGCTTCGTCGGGAAACGGGATCGCTTCCCGAAAGCGTTACGGACGCGCTCGGCGGATTCGCGCCCGAAGAGGGGACGGTGTACGGGAGCGTCGTCGTATCGAATAAGCCGGGCGACGGTTCTGCGCGCGAGCAGGCGGCGTCCTGCCAGCGCGTGCTGGGCGGCGTGGCGAATATCGCGAAGGAATATGCGACCAAGCGTTACCGCTCCAACCTGATCAACTGGGGCATGCTGCCCTTTACCTGCGCGAAAGCGGATTTGAAAACGGGCGATTTCGTCTACGTTCCCAACGTCGCGGAAGCGGTGCAAAGCGGCGCGGAGCGCGTCATGGCGAAGGCGATTTCGGGCGGAAAAACGCGCGATCTTGTGCTCGAACTCGGTTCTCTCACTGCGGACGAGCGGCGGATTATCCTCGACGGGTGCCTGATCAATTTCAATAAGGCGAAGAAATAAAATCAAAGGCGCGTATCCGCGTCCGCATGCGAATTTCCGTTCGCGGAAATTTTCGGAAAAGGGTTGACAATTTTATTGTTTCATTGTATAGTAAAGGTGGTATGAATAAACGGGAGGCGGAAACGGGAAGCGTGACTTCTTGGGTTTGCCGACCGAAATCATCCTATTGGAGGAAGACATGACGGAATTATTACTTATTTCGACTCCCGCAATCGTCGGGATCATCGTTGCGGTCGTTCTGGTTCTTCTCATCGTAGCGATCGTTGCGTGGTACATCGGCACCTATAACGCATTGATCCGATTGAAGAATCTTGCGGAAGAGGGCTGGTCGACCATCGACGTACAGCTCAAAAAACGGTACGATCTCGTTCCCAATCTCGTGGAAACGGTGAAAGGGTACGCAAAGCACGAGAGCGAGACGCTGGAAAAGGTCATCGCCGCGCGCAATCTCGCGATGACGAGCGTCGGCGACGCGAAGATGGCGGCGGAGAACGCGCTCACAGGCACGCTGAAATCGCTGTTTGCGTTGCAGGAAAAATATCCCGATCTGAAAGCGAATACCAATTTCATGGATTTACAGCATCAGTTGAAGGTGATCGAAGAGGAAATCGCTTCCGCGCGCAGATATTATAACGGAACCGTCAAGACGCTCAACACGAAGATCGAAGTGTTCCCCGCAAGCATCGTTGCGCGGAAAATGAAGCTGGAAAAGCGTTCTTATTTCGAACTCGACAGCGAGGAAGAGCGCAAAGCGGTAAAAGTCCAATTTTAAGGAAATAAAACTATGACAATCAAAAAGAGCGTAAAAGCAATTCTGACCTTTGTTGCGGTTGTCCTTCTTGCGCTCGCGGTTCGGGCGGGGATCTCCCCGCCCGTTTCCGTTGCCGCGAACGCCGCGTCGTCTGCTTACGATTTCACGATTCAAGGCTACGCCGTCGATATGAAGGTCGCGACGGACGGCACGATCGAAGTGGAAGAGGAGATCGAAGTATTTTTTACGGGCAGTTCTTCGCACGGAATCATCCGTGATTTTCCGCTCGGCAACGGCGTCAGATACGTCGGAATCGAAGCGAAATGCAAAAACAGCTCCGATTTTTACAGCTATACGGCGACGGACGACACGTCCTTTCTCTCGCTGTATCTGCGCGGAGACGCGGTCGTGACGGGGCAGACGCGCGTCTATACGATTACCTATACGATGGAAGTGCCGTCCGCGAAAGAGGAAGGGTATCTGCCGCTCGACGTCATCGGATTCGGTTGGGGCGCGCAGATTGAAAACGTTCGCGCGACCGTCACGATTCCCGACGGATTGCAGGAATGGAAGATTTATTCGGGAAGTTACGGAACGAGCGGAAACGTGCGGAACGCGGTCGTTTCGCAAAACGGAAACGTGATATCCATCGTTTGCGATTTGCTCGGAAAGGAACAGGGGATCACGCTCGATCTGAAATTTGAAGAGGGCGTGATCGTCGGAAAGTTCGACGCGTCCGTTCTGTGGGCGGTTCTGATCGGCGTCGTTCTGATCGGCGTCGCGGTCGTGTTGAAATTGCTCGTGTTCCGTCAGCCCGTTCTGTCGCCCACCGTCAATCTGACGGCGCCCGACGAAATGGATCCTTTGAAGATGGGCAAACTCATCGATAACTCCGTCGACGGCGAGGATCTCGGCGCGTTGATTTTCTGGCTTGCGGATCAGGGCTATCTCAAAATCGACCTTTCCGAAGGGGAGAAGGATCCCGTCCTCATCGCGACGGGAAAGAAACTCCCGCCCGACGCGCCGCCTCATCAGCGGGCGATGTACGACGGATTGTTCGCGCACGGAGACCGCGTCAAAGTATCTTCGTTGAAGAATCGGTTTTATAAGACGGCGGAGACGATCAAAACGACGGTCAATGCCGCAAGCGTGGGAATGTACCGCAAATCTTCCGTCGCGGGGATCGTCCTTTACGGAATCATATCGGCGCTTCTTTTGGGCGGATTCGCGATGTTGTACGCTTTCCGCTCGATCGGAGGATACGTTTATTGGTATCTGTTGGCGGGGTGTGCGGTAGCGTATGCGGCGACGGCGTTCGTATCGTCGCTCGTTTCTCAACGCGCGCTGAAATGGAAGCGTGCGGCGTGCGCGGCGCTTTCGGCGGGCGCGGTCGTCGCGACTTGTCTGATCGGCGCGCTCGCGTTGCTCTTCCTGCCCTGTCCCGCGTTCGGTTGGGGTACGGGCTTCCTTTTGATCCTTTCGGCGGCGCTGACGGGCGCGGTCGGCGGGTTCTTCCTCTGTCGCACGGAAGAATTTACGGCGAAACTCGGACATATCGTAGGATTCAAGAATTTCATTCTCTTTACGGAAAAAGATAAAATCAAGTTCATGCTCCAAGAAAATCCGGAGACGTATTACCGTATTCTGCCCTATGCGCAGGTGCTCGGCGTAACGAACGAATGGACGGACAAATTCAAGGGCTTGGAGATGAATCCGCCTTCCTACGTCGCATACAATACCGCCGATTTCATTTGGGATTGCATGGTCTGGAACGCGCTCTTCCGTTCGTTGAATACCAACTTTTCTACGACGATGGTCTCCCGTCCCTCCTCTTCGGGCGGCGGAAGCATCAGCGGCGGATTCGGCGGCGGGTTCGGCGGCGGCGGATTCGGCGGCGGAGGCGGAAGAGGTTGTTAAAAAAGCAGTCGCCTCGGGATCTTGAAAGCGCGGCGACAATGGAAGCGCGGCGCTTTTCACTGCGGCTACGTTGGGTGCGCCTACATCAGGCGCGGCGGCAATGGAAACGCGGCGCTTTGGAATCGTCTGCAAAGAATCATCAAAACGACGGGGATGGCGTAAATTCCATAGGGAATTTTAGGTAAGTCGCAGGTGAACAAGAATCAGGCGTGGCGTGAAGTCACGCCTTTTAATTTGTTTGTTTTGTGTGGTCGAAACGCCCAAAGGGCGAACGTAACGTATGTAGCGAAGCGAAATATGTGTAGTGAGCTACGCTTATGCTATGACTATAAGTTTTTGCTCTATTTGCTCAACTTGTAAATTGTCGCGACTTATATCTTTTAAGTTCTTGATATTATTGTTTATATATGTTATAATTCTACGTAGCGTAGAGTCTTCGTAAAGACGTCAATTTACTCTCTACGTTTTGTGTAGAAAATAAGTAGGTTTACTTTTTACACTTTAAATGTTACAATATGAAAAAATGAAGGAGACAATTATGAGTTTGTTTGGATCTCAAAAGCACAGTGTAGGGAAGACTATTGCTGATCTTCGTAAAGCAAAAGGCTGGACACAGGTTGAACTCGCAGAAAAATTACAAGTAAGCGATAAGGCGATTAGTAAATGGGAGAAAGATAACGGTGCTCCAAGCGTTGAGTTTTTCCCTATGCTTGCCGATCTATTTGGTGTTAGCATTGATTATCTTATGACGGGGAAGAACGTAAAAACAGAAATCATAGTTACATCGAAGGCTCGACTTTGCGCACAAAAAGATGACATTTCTATGTTAAACACAATTGATATTAGAGTAAAGGATGAAGAAG
>CAMGEK010000085.1 GCA_946055105.1 uncultured Clostridia bacterium | reverse complement strand
TCGATCTGATCGCCGAACGCCGCGCGGTTCATCGCGGAACATTCGATATGCCAGCCGGGACGCCCCTTGCCCCACGGCGAATCCCAACTGATTTCGCCCGGCTTCGCGCTCTTCCAGAGCGCGAAATCGTAGGCGTTCTTCTTGCACGCGTCGTTGTCCACGCGCACGCCGTCGAGTGCGTCCTCCGTGCTCCGCCCCGAAAGCTGTCCGTAGGCGGGGAAGGTCGATACGTCGAAATACACGTCGCCGTTCTCCGCAGCGTAGGCGTGCCCCTTTTCGATGAGTTTTCCGACGAAGTCGATGATGTTCCCGATATTTTCCGTCGCTTTCAGCCAGAGCGTGGGATCGTCCACGTCGAACCGCCGCATCACTCCGTCGATCATTTCGATCATCTGCGCCGCATACGCGTCTGCGGGAATCCCCGTCTCGTGCGATTTCGCGATGATTTTATCGTCCACGTCCGTATAGTTGCGGGCGTACGTCACCCGATAACCCGATTTTTCGAGAAATTTGCGGAACACGTCGTAGATGAGCGCCTGAAACGCGTGCCCGACGTGCGCCTCGCCCGATACCGTGATGCCGCACGCGTACATTTTGACCTTTCCCTCTTCGAGCGGGATAAACTCCTCTTTCTTTCTCGTCAGCGTATTATAGATCTTCATTTCCGTTCTCCTTTTTCTCCGTTTCTCTTGCCGCAAGCAGTTCTTCGAGCGCGCATACCCGTTCGCGCAACGCGCACACTTCTTTGAGCAGCGGATCTTCCTTTTCGGGCAACAGGTCGGGCGCCGTCTTCTCGCCGTTGACGCGCACGACGCGCCCCGGCACGCCCACGACCGTCGCGTACGGCGGCACTTCTTTGAGCACGACCGCGCCCGCGCCGATCCGCGCCCCGTCGCCGACCGTGAATCCGCCGAGCACTTTCGCCCCGCACGAGATCGTCACGTTCCGTCCGATCGTCGGATGCCGCTTGCCCGTCTCCTTGCCCGTTCCGCCGAGCGTGACGCCCTGATAGATGACCGTTCCCTCGCCGATTTCCGCCGTCTCCCCGATGACCACGCCCGCGCCGTGATCGATGAACACGCCCGCTTCGATCTTCGCCGCAGGGTGAATTTCGATCCCCGTCGCGAATTTGGCGAACTGCGACGTCATGCGCGCCAGAAGTCTGAGCCGCATGCGATAGAGCCGATTCGCCAAGCGGTGCCAGGACAGCGCGTGCACCCCCGAATAGGTCAGCCATATCTCGAATTTGTTGCGCGCGGCGGGATCGTTCCGCTTCGCCGCCGCAATATCTTTTCTCAGTCTCGAAAAAAACACTTCCTCTCCTTTGCGCCCTTTCCCGCGATGCGGATTCGCGCCCGCCATAATTCGATTTCCGCGCCCCGCGTTGATTCGGTCGCCGCGCCCTCGATTTTCCGTTCCGACAGACTGCGCCGCAATGCGACGGAGCCGTTCATAAAAAAAGACGCCCCTATCATTATATAAAGGCATCTTAAACGCGGTTCCACTTTACTTCGGGATTGCTCCCCTCGTTTGCCCGATAACGGCGGGCGCCGCGGACGTTACTCCGACCTCGGACGAGGAAGACGCACGTTCTTCCGCGCTCTGCCGCGAAACGCTTTCAGCCGACGGCGTTTCTCTCTGTTCGGGCGGCGGGGAATACTCTTTCTTCCTCTCGGTTGTTGATTTGACGATCCGTCAGGCTGCGTCGCAACCGTCGGTTTTCGACGGGAACGAGAACGGCGTCGGTCTGTAACCGGCTCGCACGCCTGTTTCGCCGTATTTTCCGCCGAAGTTCAAACCGAAGATCGGGACGGAAGCTTTTCCGTATTTTACCACGGTCGGCGGCGCGCCGTCAAGCGTTTTGCCGCGCGATCGGCAGATTCTCGATTTTGTACTCTGAAAGACAGCGGTCGCGCATCTCCTCGTTGAACAGTTTCTGCTCGATGAGATAGGAGATCACGACGTCGCGCAAGCTGTCCTGCCGCAGCGTGAATCCGCGAACGTCGAGCAGTGCGTTCGTATCCTCCGCCGTCAGCCGACAGACGAGCGCTAAGGCAAGAAGGGTGTTCTTTTCGGGATAAAGCTTCCCTTTTACGATCTTCTTCCAGAATTTCGGAGCGACTGCGAGCTTCTCGCCCGCGCTCTCCGTCGTCTCCCCCGCATGCGACAACACGACGGGCAGAAGTTTGCGGAAGGTGCGGCGGCGGAACAGATTGCGCACGCGCTCGAAGACGGGAATCACGGCAAAGGAAAAGGAATATTCGACGTCCGTCAGTCCCGCTTTGAGCGTTTCGAGCAATCCCGCGGGATCGCTCTGATAACAGATTCTCATGCGCTCCGTCGGGAGGCGGGAAAAATTTCCGTCTCTTCCGACCGCGACCATTTCCGGCATGCGGTAGCCTTCCAGCGAGGAAATTTTCACATAATCGGAATACGTCGCGCAGACGAACTCGTCCAAACCTTGCAGATAACTTTCTTTCATGCAAAAATTGTACCATTTTACGCACGAAAACGCAAGCGAAATCGGAGTAAAAACGGGATAAAATTGTTCAAACCGATCAAACGCTTTCCCGCAATCGGTTTTTTTTCGGAAGCGCGCCGTCTTTTCGCCAAATTTTTTCCCGAATTGCGAAAAAGCGCGAAAATTTACTTGCTTTTCTTTCTCAAACGTGTTAAAATTTTACAAAAATCTATGGAGTGTCAAATTTATGAAACGGGATCGAATCGAAGAAATTGCGGAGCTTTTGGATAAGCGCGGCAAATTGTCTCTCGAACAGCTGGCGACCTATTTCCCCAACGTCTCGCAGATGACTCTGCGGCGCGATCTGTTCCAGCTCGAACAAGCGGGCAAAATCATCCGCGTGCGCGGCGGCGCAATGTCCGTGAAAGAAGTGCAGAAAGTATCGGGAGAACCCTATACCAAAAAGACGGCGATCCACACCGACGAAAAAATCAAAATCGCGCAGAAGGCGGCGGCGCTCATCGACGAGGGCTGTTCGCTCTTCATCGACGGCGGCACGACCGCCATGTATCTCGCAAAAGAGATTCCCGATATGTTCATCAACGTATTTACCAACGGGCTCGCCGTCGCCATCGAACTCGCGCAAAAGCGCAAACTCAACGTGAATATGCTCGGCGGACAGGTGATGAAAGACAATCTCTCCACCGCTTCCCCCGTCGCGAAGAGCTACTTCGAGGACACCAATTTCGAGCTTGCGATCATCTCCACGACCGCGTTCACGCCCGAAAGCGGATTCACCTGCGGTTCGCAGGTCGAAGCGGATCTGCTCCGTCTCGTCCGCCGCAAAGCGAAATCGCTGTACATGATGCTCGACAGCTCGAAGATCGGCAAGATCATGCCCTATACCTTCGCGCGCGTCGAGGACATCGACGTGCTCATCACCGACGACAATTTCCCCGCCGATCTCAAAACTCTGTTCTCTGAGAAAGACATCGTGGTAATGTAACCGTCGCGCGGATAAGACCGCCGCGCGATCCGTCCGTGCGGTACGCCGCGCGACGGCGCGGAAGAACGCAAAGCGATCGGATCAATCGGCGCGGCGCGGGCGCATACGACGCCTTGCCGCGTCTCTTCCAATCAAACAACCGTGCGGAACGGCGCGAGCGGCTCCGTATGAAAACGCCGACGGGCAAGCGAATCGCTTGCCCGTCGGCGTTTTCGTTGTTTGTTCGCCGCGCCGTTCTCCTTCGTCGATCGGCGCGTTCTTCTCCGCCGTTTACGGCTTGTTCCCGAAAGCCGTCGCTGCGGCGCGGACGCGCGCCTAAACGAGTCCGAAAAGACTGCCCTCCGTTTCGAGAACGGATCGGCAGAGATCGGCGGCGAGCCGCCATTCGTCCTTTCTTTCGCGCGAAAACAGCCGTCTGAATTTCCACTTGCGAATGAAGCTCCGATACCGTCTTTTGAGATTGGGGAACTTCTTCTCTCCGTTCCGACACACGCAGACCGTGCGTTCCCGCTCGGAGAGCGCGCGGAATTCGAGATAATTTCCCCCGTCTTTGCGGAACCGGTAAATGCGGGTGCAGGTCTTGTCCGTCCCTTTGCTGTAATCCCGCTCGTACGAATATCCCCGATCCGCAAGGTAAGAAAAATACGCCGCGATTTTTTCGTCCGTCATGTCTCCTCCGTGGAAAAACCGTCCCGCAAGATCGGGACGGTTTTCGTGATAGCGTTATGCTTCGCAGTTGTTTTTCAGCGTTTCAAGGCTCTCTTTGAGCTCTGCGGGAAGTCTGTCGCCGAATTGCTTGTAGTATTCCGCGATCTCGTCCGCTTCCGCGCTCCAACGCTTTTTATCGACGTAGAGAATGCTTTCCAGCGTATCGACGGAGTAATCGAGTCCTTCGAGATCGATGTCCTTCGCATACGGAACGTACCCGATCGCCGTCTCCTGCGCGTCCACTTTCCCGTCGCAGCGTTTCAGAATCCAGTCGAGCACGCGCATGTTGTCGCCGAAGCCCGGCCACAGGAACTCGCCGTTCTCGCCCTGACGGAACCAGTTGACGTTGAAGATCTTGGGCGG
>CAMGEK010000084.1 GCA_946055105.1 uncultured Clostridia bacterium | reverse complement strand
GCGGGTGGGAATTCCGCTCTCGCAGATCGAAAACATAGACGGACGGCTTCCTTCGTTCCGTCTTGCGGAATATAAAAAGAGGAATCTCTGAGTGGGAAATTTTACGGGTGAAGTCAAGCGCGATCTCATCGCCCGAACGCCTGAAAACGCCTGCTGTAAAATCGCGGCGATCGCGGCGTATCTGCGTACCAGCGGAAGCATCACCTCTTCCGCGTCCGGACTCGGATTCGAGATCGTCAGCGAAAACGAGCGGATCGCCGAATATTTTCTGTTGTTGCTTGAAAGCGTTTACGGCGTTCGCATGACGCTCAGCGACGCGTCGCCCGATCCCAAGCGCGCGCGCGACAAACTGACGTTCTCCTACAACGGCGACCGCGCCGTTCAGATTTTACAGGAGACGGGCGTTCTCAGACGGGACGAGGGGGGATACGCGTTACAACTCGGACTTTCGCCCTACCTCGTGGAAAACGAATGTTGCGCGCTGTCTTTCGTCCGCGGCGCGTTTTTAGGCGGTGGAAGCTGCACGCTTCCGGGAGGTTCGGGAAAGACGGGCTATCATCTGGAATTCGTGTTCGCATCCCGCATGCTTGCGGAGGACTTCTGCGCGCTGCTTGCGGAATTTGAAATTCTCGCGCGGCTCGTGGAGCGGGGAGACCGCTGGGTGGCGTATCTGAAAAGCAGGGAGGAACTGTCCGATTTTCTGTCGCTCGTCGGCGCGGACGGCGCGCTCAGGCGTCTGAACGCGGTGAGCGGCGCGCGGGAGGAGAGCAACAACGAGAACCGCGTGAACAACTGTTTCGTGGGGAATACCGACCGCACCGCCCGCGCCAGCGCCGAGCAGGTATTCGCGATCGGAGAGATCGACCGCCGAATCGGGCTCGGAGCGCTGGACTCCGCTCTGCGCGAACTTGCGGAGGCGCGGACGGAGAATCCGATGGAGCCGCTTCGCGCGCTCGGGGAACGGCTCGGCGTCAGCAAAAGCTGTCTCAATCACCGCATGCGCAAACTGATGGAAATTTACCGACAACTCGGATAAAAGGGAACTATGACCGACTTCGTACATCTGCATCTCCATACCGAATACAGCCTGCTCGACGGCGCCGTCCGCGTGGAAGAATTGGTGGACCACTGCGTCAAAAACGGCATCGACGCCGTCGCCGTTACCGACCACGGCAATATGTACGCGTCGCTGTATTTTGCAGAAGAGTGTAAAAAAAATAAGATCAAATACATCGTCGGCTGCGAGTTTTACGTCGTAGACGATTACAAGGTCAAAGAAACACAGACCGCGGATCATCTCGTTCTGCTCGCCAAAAACAAAGCGGGCTACATCAATCTCGTGCAGATGGATTCGCTTGCGTTCGTGGACGGATACTATTACCGTCCGCGTATCGACTACCGCACGTTGCGCGATCATTCGGAAGGGGTGATCTGTCTTTCCGCATGCCTTGCGGGGCGGATTCCGCGCCTTTTGATGGCGGACGATTACGAGGGCGCGAAGAAGTTCGCGCTCGAAATGAAAGAGATCTTCGGGGAAGACTTTTATCTGGAAATACAGGATCACGGCATTCCCGAACAGAAGCGCATTCTTCCGCTCATCGTAAGGCTCTCGGAGGAGACGGGAATCGAGCTCGTGGCGACCAACGACGTGCATTATCTTCATAAGGAAGATTGGGAAATGCAGGACGTCCTCATGTGTATTCAGATGAAAAAGACGCTCGACGATCCCGCCCGCATGAAGATGGAGACGCACGAATTTTACATGAAATCGGGCGACGAAATGGCGGCGCTCTTTCCCTCTCTGCCGCGCGCGATTTCCAATACCCGCGTCATAGCGGACAAAGTGTCCGATACGGACACGCCCTTCAATCTGAAAGACAACGGTTCGCCCGTCTATGATAAAACGCTGATCCCGCTCTATACGGCGGACGACGGAACGCCCTCGCCCGAATATCTGACGCGCCTGACCTGGGAGGGATTGCCCAAACGCTATCCCGAAATGACGGACGAGGTAAAAAAACGCGCGGAATACGAGCTCGGCATCATCATCAGCATGGGGTTTGCCGACTACTTTCTCATCGTCTGGGATTATATCAACTGGTCGCGCAATCACGACATCCCCGTCGGACCGGGCAGGGGATCGGGCGTCGGCAGTATCGTCGCGTACGCGATCGGGATCACCAACGTCGATCCGCTCCGTTACGATCTTCTCTTCGAGCGTTTTCTCAATCCCGACCGCGTGTCCATGCCCGACTTCGACGTGGACTTCTGTACGGCGCGGCGGTACGAGACGATCGAATACGTCCGCAGACGGTATCATCCCGAAAACGTCGCGCAGATCGTCACGTTCGGTACGCTCGCGTCCCGCGCAGTCATCAAGGACGTCGGGCGCGTGATGCGCGTTCCCTATTCGGAGACCGACCGCGTCGCGAAGCTCATGGACGGAAAATCGTCCATCCGCGAACTGCTCGGGCTCAATCTCGAAAAGTGCCGTAAAAAGGCACGGGACACGGAAAACGATCCCGACAAGCACGACGAAGCGTTGAAAAAGCTCGCCGATCAGGAGAAAAAACGCAATCCCGAATTTATTGAAATTTACGAGACGGACGAGACGTTGAAGCGCGTCATCGATATGGGGCTCAAACTCGAAGGCATGCCGCGCAATACGTCGATGCACGCCGCGGGCGTGGTCATCTGCCGTAAAAAGATCGCGGATAACGTTCCGCTCTCGCGCAACGGCGAGGATATTACGACGCAGTTCGATATGAAAGAGGTGGAGTCCATCGGCATGCTGAAAATGGACTTCCTCGCGCTGACCACGTTGACGGACATCAAAAAGGCGTGCGATTATATCTACGAGGATACGGGCAGGAAGATCGAATTCGATCAGGCGTGCGACGATCCGGGCGCGTACCAGCTCATCTCGGAGGGGGACACCGACGCGGTGTTCCAGCTCGAACAGGGCGGCATGAAAAAGTTCATGAAACAGTTGCAGCCCAACTGTCTCGAAGATCTGATCGCGGGCATCTCGCTCTACCGTCCGGGACCGATGGATTCCATTCCGACCTATCTTGCAAACAGGTCCGATCCCGAACATATCCGGTATCTGACGCCGCTTTTGAAGCCCATACTCGAAAAGACGTACGGCGTGCCCATTTATCAGGAACAGGTCATGCAGATCTTCCAGAATCTCGCGGGCTATTCGCTCGGTCAGGCGGATCTCGTCCGTCGCGCGATGGCGAAGAAGCACCGTTCGGAACTGATGGCGCAGAAGGATAAATTCATCTACGGCGACGTCGACAAGGGCGGGAATATTTCCGGTTGCCGCGCGCACGGAATCGAACCGGAGATTTCTGCGGAACTGTTCTCGCAGATGGAGAGTTTCGCTTCCTACGCGTTCAACAAATCGCATGCGGCGGCGTATGCGGTCGTCACCTACCAGACGGCGTATCTCAAAAAGTATTATCCCAAAGAATTTCTCGCGGGTGTTCTCAATAACCGCATCGATAAAATCGAGGAAATTTCCAAATACGTCGTTTACATGAAGGAAAAAAATATCGACGTATTGCCGCCCGACGTCAACCGTTCCAAAGCGTATTTCTCCGTTCAGGGGAACGGTCTGCGCTTCGGACTGTGCGCGTTGCGCGGCGTCGGCGTCGCGGCGATGGAGAGCGTGATCGCCGACCGCGAACAGAACGGTCCGTTCAAGGATTTCGCGGATTTTCTCATGCGCTGTACGAAATACGTCAACAAACGCATGGTGGAGGCGATGATTTTCGGCGGCGCGTTCGACAGTTTCGGCGTGGCGCGCAGCCGCGTGTACGCCGTGTACGAGGACGTCATGCGGCGGATTTCCGCCATCGACAAGCAGAAGGAGAGCGCGCAGATGTCTCTCTTCGGGGACATCATTCGCGAAGAGCCGCCGAAAGTGGAGTTTCCCGAAATTCCGGAATGGGATTCTTCGGAACTGCTTTCGCGCGAAAAATCGGTGCTCGGCGTCTACGTCAGTGGACACCCGTTCGGGAAATACGCGAAGCGGTTCCGTGATTCCACCTTCCATTGCGGAATGTTGTCCGATTACGAAGAGGACGAAGAGACGGGCGACAAGACCTATCATCAGTTGAAGAGCGGACAATCGGCGACGATGGGCGGAATTATCGCGGGCGTCAAGAAACTGAGCACGAAATCGGGCTCGATCATGGCGTTCGTCACCGTCGAAGATCTGTACGGGAGCGTGGAATGCGTGGCGTTTCCGAAGGTCTACGAACGGATTAAATCCTGTCTTTCGACGGATACGATCGTTTCCCTGAACGGGAAGGTGGATATCGATCCCGAAAAAGCGCCCGTCATCATTCTCGATTCGATGAAAGAAGTGACGGAAGAAGCGTCTGCGGACGCGGGGAGCGCGCAGACGGCCGCGGAGGAGCGGAAAGAGCAGGTGCTCTGGCTGGACGCGCGGTCGCTTCCGGAGTCCGATTTCGAGGAACTCATCGAAATGATCACGGGGTACGAAGGCGAGGTAAAAGCGAAAATTCTCCACGGCGGGAAGCGGTACGAATACGCCGTCAATCTCAATCGTGCCTTTACCGCGG
>CAMGEK010000083.1 GCA_946055105.1 uncultured Clostridia bacterium | reverse complement strand
ATAAGAAATTATATGTACAAAAACGGCGGCAAGTTTGCCGCCGTTTTTGCGTTTTCAAAAGGTCCGAAAATCTTGAAAAAGCGAAAAAAAACCGAAAAATATTCGGAGTTCTGACATTTATTCCGAACGAAACGCCTGAACGACGCTATAATATATATACCGCTCGTCTCTGCGGGCGGCAGGCTTTTCAGGAGGGATTACAAATGAAATACAAAGATTGGGTTTCCGAATGGCTGGAATGTTGCGTCAAGCCTTCGGCAAAGACGCGTACTTACCTCAAATATCGGCAGATCGCGCAGGACAGACTGCTCCCCGCGCTCGGAGAATACGAGCTTTCCGATCTGACCGCGGGCGTTCTGCAACGTTTTACGCGTTCGCTTGCGGAAGAGGATCTCGCCGCGAATACGGTGAACACCTTTTTATCCGTGCTGAAATCTTCGCTTCGGCGCGCCGTCGCGCTCGGCGTTACGGACAGGGAATCCGCTTCCGCGATCGTCCGTCCCAAACTTCGCGAACGCAAAATCGAGTGCCTTTCCAAAGACGAACAGCGGAAATTAGAGGCGTACCTCCTGAAACGGAAACCGTCGAAGCGGTTCGGGATTTTACTGTGTCTCTATACGGGCTTGCGCGTGGGGGAGCTTCTCGCCCTGCAATGGGAGGACGTCGATCTGAAAAAGGGCGTCCTTTCCGTTACGAAAACCTGTCGCGACGGCTGGCAGAACGGGAAATACCGCAAGATCGTCGAATCGCCCAAGACGGCGTATTCGCAACGCGTCATTCCCGTGCCCGCGTCCGTTCTTTCCCGTTTGAAAGAACTGCGCAAAGCGTGCGGCGGGAGCTACGTGATCGGCGGCAAGGGGGATTGCGGCGCGGAAGTGCGCTCCTATCAGCGTTTGTTTGAAGCGCTGTTGAAGAAACTCAGACTCCCGCACCGCGGGTTTCACTCCCTGCGCCACACCTTCGCCACGCGCGCGCTGGAATGCGGCATGGACGTCAAAACGCTCTCCGAGATTCTCGGTCACGCCGACGCGGGCGTTACGCTCAGACGGTACGCTCACTCCATGATCGAACATAAACGCCGTATGATGAACCGCGTGGGGAAACTTCTTTCATGAACTCATGGAATTCCGTTCCGAAAATTTTTTCAAAAAATCTGCGAAAAGACCGTTCAATTCGGTTGACAATCGCTTTTTTCAATGTTACAATACGGTCGAATCATGAGTTCGCATATCCGAACTGCAAGGCGCAAACGGAAGCGGACTTTCTTTTCGGAACGTCGGTTCGCTTATGCTAACCGAAAGGAGCTAAGGGAAATTATGCCGTTGATTCTGGCGCCCGTGGGGCAGGAAGTGAGAATCGTGAAGATTGTGGCGGATGAAAAGACGAGAAAACATCTCGCCAATCTCGGACTTCTGGCGGACGGTACGGTGACCGTGCTTTCCTCGTCGGGGGGGAGCGTGGTCTGCATGGTGAAAGACGGCAGGCTGGCGCTCGATAAAAACGTTGCGGCGCATATCTTCGTCGCCTGAGCCGAGGCGAACTCTTTTTTTGCCCCAAGAGTTGCCTATTGCGAACTCGGAAACGGGGGTTAGGCTACAAAGCGTTTTTTTTGCCCAAAGAGTTGCCCATTGCGAACCCGGAAAGGCGGAAAGTGAAGAAGAGAGGGGCGGGAAAATGAATCGATTCGGGAATAAAACGGTAGGAGGTACATATTTTATATGAAAAAGCTGTTAAGCGATTTCAGCGTCGGAGAAAGCGGAGTGATCAAAGCGGTATCCGGCGAAGGAAAGCTGCGGCGGCGGTTGTTCGACATGGGCGTTACGCCGAGCGCGGAGGTTACGCTTCGCAAGAAGGCGCCGCTCGGAGATCCGCTCGAAGTGACGATTCGCGGCTACGAACTCACGTTGAGGAGTTCTGAGGCGGAACGTGTGACGATGGAGGTGGCGGAATGAAGAAATTCGCACTTGCGGGAAATCCAAACTGCGGCAAGACGACGCTGTTCAATCTGTTGACGGGTTCGACGGCGTACGTCGGGAACTGGCCGGGCGTTACGGTGGATAAACGGGAGGGAACGTACAAGCGCGGCGAAGAGCCGGTCAGAATCGTCGATCTTCCGGGGATTTATTCCCTGTCGCCCTATACGCCGGAGGAGGTCGTTTCGCGGAACTTTATTCTCGACGAAAAGCCCGATTGCGTGATCGATATCGTGGACGCGACGAATTTCGAACGCAATCTGTATCTGACGACGCAACTGATGGAGATCGACGTGCCGATCGTCATCGCGCTCAATATGATGGACGCGGTGGAGAAGAGCGGCGACGCGATCGACGCGAAGGACCTCGAACGCAAGATCGGCGTGCCCGTCGTGGCGATCTCCGCGTTGAAGAACACGGGCGTAAAGGAACTGATGGATCGTGCGATCTCGGTCGCGCGGAAGGGGCGCAAAGGGGAGACCGTGCTCAGAAAGTCTCCCATCGCGCATCTCATTCGCGACGTTTCGATCGCGCTCGAAGGGCAGAAGGTGGAAGCGCCGCTCTTCCATGCGATCAAGCTCTCGGAAATGGACGAGATCGAGGTACAAATGCACCCCGAGCTCATTCCCACGGTGGAGGCGTTCAAGGCGACCTTTTCGGACGATACGTTCGGAACGGATTTTGAAGCGGTGGTCGCGGACGCGCGGTATAAGTACATCTCGGCGAACTACACTTCCGCGATCAGCCGGAAGAGCGGCGGGCGGCAAAAACTGACCGCGTCGGATAAAGCGGATAAGGTGTTGACGCACAGGATCTGGGGAATCCCGATCTTTATCGCGATTTTGTTCTTCGTCTTCCATTTCACCTTTTCGGAAGATCTGTTCTTCATCAGCGCGATGGCGGGCGGACTGCCCACGCCGGAAGAACTCGGCATGGATCCGGAGGGCGTCGGAACGTCGCTCCTCGCCTGTCTCTACGACGGCGCGGTGTTCTCGCCCGGCGTCATCATAACCAATCTCTGGACGTGGATTCTCGATCGGGTCGGCGCGTTGCTCGATCTTTGTTGCGCGAATGCGGCGCCCTGGGTGGGCAGTTTCGTGGTGGACGGCGTCTGGGGAGGTCTCTCCGCCGTGCTCGGATTTTTGCCGCAGATTCTCGTGCTCTTCCTCTTCTTCTCGATCCTCGAGGACACGGGCTATATGGCTCGGATCGCGTTTATCGTGGACAGAATTTTCCGCAAGTTCGGGCTTTCGGGAAGATCGTTTCTTCCCATGATCATGGGGTTCGGGTGCTCCGTTCCCGCGTTCATCAATACCCGTACGCTTGCGGACGAACGCGAGAGAACGGCGACGATCCGCGTGATTCCCTTCTTCTCCTGCGGCGCGAAGCTGCCCATTCTCACGGCAATCGCGGGCGCGATCGTCGGGTACTTCGGCGTGGGGAACGCGGATCTGATCACTTACGGCATGTATCTGCTCGGGATCGTCGTGGCGATTTTATCCGTCATTCTGATGCGTTCGACCACCATGCGCGGCGAAGTTCCGCCCTTTATCATGGAGCTTCCCGCCTACCATGCCCCGCTCTTCAAGGGGTTGATGATTCATCTTTGGGATAAGACGAAACATTTCGTCAAGAAAGCGTTCACGATCATCTTCGCTTCTACGATCATCGTCTGGTTCCTCTCTTCGTTCTCCTGGAATTGGGAATTTCTTTTGCAGGACGCACAGGAGCTGTTCGCGTCCGATCCCGATCTGTACGCTTCGTTGGAAGGCGTGGAGGGACTCGTCAATCTGCGCATGAGCGAATCCGTTCTGGGTTCGATCGGCATGCTCATTCAGCCGCTGTTTACGCCGCTCGGATTCGGTTCGCAACTCGGCGCGAACGGCTGGGTATTCGCGGTCGCGGCGCTGACGGGACTGGTCGCCAAAGAGAACGTCATCGCGACGTTCGGTACGCTCGCTTCAAGCGTTGCGGGCGGTTATCTGGCGACGGAAGAGGGCGTGGACGAGGCGATCGCCATGATCGAAGGAAATCCGAATATTACGATTGCGGCGTTGATCGCGTTCATCGTCTTTAACATGACGACCATACCTTGCTTCGCGGCGTGCGCAACGGCGAAAGCGGAACTTCCCAAGGGGAAATTCAAATGGACGTTGCTGTTCTGGCTCGCGGTCTCTTACGTCGTTGCAACGGTCGTCTATCTGGTCGGTTACCGTTGGTGGACGGCGTTCATCTTCGCGGGAATCGCAGTCGCGGCGGTCGTCGGAATCCGACTGTGGAACGCCGGACACCCGCTCGTCAAACGAACGGAAAGGGCGTCCGAACAATCGGCTTCGCAACAATCGGAATCGGAGGAAACGACGTGAGCTGGTATGAAATTCTGATCATCGTTGCGGCGTGCTCGTTTGTCGTCGGCGTGGCGGCAATGCAGATCGTCCGTAAAAAGAAGGGGAAATCGGGCTGCGATTGTTGCAGAGACTGTTCTGCCTGCCCCTCCTGTTCCTCGGCGAAATCTTCTTCGTTGGAGCGGTACGAGACGAAAAAATAAGTTTATACGATACAATCTCCATAAATCTTCGGATGAAACGCGCGGACGCGTCCGCGCGTTTCTCTTTGATTCGGACGGGCGTTCGTTGCAGGTCGGACGGGCGTTCGTTGCAGGTCGGACGGGCGTTCGTTGCAGGTCGGACGGGCG
>CAMGEK010000082.1 GCA_946055105.1 uncultured Clostridia bacterium | reverse complement strand
GGCAGGATAGGTAGTTGCCACCTTTCAAACAGAAAAGCGTTCGCATCGGCGAGCGCTTTTCTTATATAGTTTAGGGTTCTCGGGAAGAGAGACGGAACAGATTCGTCGAAGCGTCTTTTCGTTGTCAGAAGTAATATTTTACGGTTGAAAACCCGCATCCGGAGTCTTTTTTGCGGAACTGTTTTGATAGCTGATCGCGATATGTCCGACGCCGAATAAAGCGGAACTATTTTGATAGCTGATCGCGATATGTCCGACGCCGAATAAAACGGACGCAATCATCAGAGGAACGGAAAGCACGATGATTCCGCTAAACAAAAAAATTACCGTAGGGAGCGCCGATAGCCAGACCGCCTTTAAGACGGCGTTGTTTTTTTGGAAAACAATCCATCCTGAAAGATATAACGTGACGAAAATCCCGTTCATTGTCAGATAAACGGTGAGGGCATTTTGAAACCAGAAGCCGAAATAAGTAAAAGGAACGTTGAAAATCATGAAACCGAAACACGCATACCGTCCGATTTGCTCGATCGTTTCAAGCGCTTTGTGACGGAAGGCGTTCTCAAACGCGCTTTTATCGAATACCGCGCAAAGAATATTCGGAATCATAATCACCGATATGATAATCAATCCGTAAATATTAAACCAATTCATCGTCTTTTCTGAACGACGGATTTTTTTGTCGTCTACAACCACGGGCGGCGCGCCGCACGTCAATTTTCCCGACCGAGAATAAAATCGACCGAGCAATGAAAATACGAGGAAAGCCGAACCAAACTTTCGACGGTCGGTTCGTACGTTCCCTTTTGCCAACGGTTGACGGTCTCCTCGGTCAGCTTCGTATCTTTTTCGAGTCGGTATTTCGTGATCCGATAATGCCCCAGAAGAAAATTCAGCTGTTCTCCGAATGGCGGTCTCTGACGGTACGGTCTTTCGTCCAGAACGTCGGATAGTCCGAGGAGATAGTCCGTCGAACAGCGGAAAAAGTCGGCAAGCGTCACCAACGTCTTACAGGAAGGCATTCGCTCGGCGCGTAAAAATTTCGATATGACCGATTAGTCGAGCTTCGTCATTTCTGCAAGAGCGGGCGTTCTGAGTTCTTGTTCGTTCATGAGATCTTTCAGCCTTTCGGCAAGTTTCGACAAAATTTCCATAAAATAGTCCCCCTTCGACAAAAAATTATCCCACAGTCTGAACAGATTTAATTGATTTTGTTCAGACATAGGGGTATACTATAACTACACAGTCAGAGTGTACGAAAGATACCGTGACGAAGGAGTACTGAAATGAGGAAAGAAAGCGGAAACTTATCGGAAGAAGAGCAGACCGCGGCGGACGAGCCGCCCGTAACGGAACAGGAATTGCTTGAAGAAGTGGTACCGCTTTTAGACGATTATTTCGTCGGGAAATTTATTTTGAGCGATCGGGCGATTACCTATTTATTGCCGAACGGACAGACGTTTCGCTTTATTGCGGAAGAGGCGGCGCGGTCGGATCGTGAAAAAAGGGCGAGTGCTTCATCTTTGTAAAGAATTGACTTTAAGTCGGAACGTTCGCAATCAGTATGCGCCGTTTCAGGACGTATTCTCCGTGGAACGCCTTGATTTTGACAAAAAAAAGGACAGTCGGCAAGAGATTTCTTGTCGGCTGTCTTTTCAGAAAGCGATTTTTTCATGCAAGAGGGCAACGCGTGTCCGAACGGAGAAAGACGGGAACGAACGGTGCGCCCCGATCGAAGAGAGGGGAAAGCGAAGTCATAACCGAACGGGAGAGCGGGGAAAAACACCGCAACGGCGGCATGCCCGAACGGAGAAAGACGGGAACGAACGTCCTGCCCCGATCGAAGAGAGGGGAAAGATAATTCATAACCGAACGGGAGAGCGGGAAACGATAACGCAACGGCGGCGTGTCCGAACAGAGAAAGGACGGGAACGAACGGCGCGCCCCGATCGAAGAGAGGGGAAAGCGAAGTCATAACCGAACGGGAGAGTGGGGAAAGACACCGCAACGGCGGCGTGTCCGAACAGAGAAAGGACGGGAACGAACGGCGCGCCCCGATCGAAGAGAGGGGAAAGTGAAGTCATAACCGATTGGGAGAGCGGGGAAAAACACCGCAACGGCGGCGTGTCCGAACGGAGAAAGGACGGGAACGAACGGCGCGCCCCGATTGAAGAGAGTGGAAAGCGAAGTCATAACCGAACGGGAGAGCGGGAAACGATAACGCAACGGCGGCGTGTCCGAACGGAGAAAGGCGGAAACGAACGTCGTGCCCCGATCGAAGAGAGGGGAAAGATAATTCATAACCGAACGGGAGAGCGGGGAAAGACACCGCAACGGCGGCGTGTCCGAACAGAGAAAGACGGGAACGAACGGTGCGCCCCGATCGAGAGAGGGGAAAGCGAAGTCATAACCGAACGGGCGCGGGGAAAAAGCAACGCGGGCGATGGACGAGCCAATGGAAGATAGGGAAAACCGCATAGCCGAAAGTTCGCGAAAATCGCCGTTCAAAAATTTTCCGTTCGGTTTTTTTCTTGCAAAAGTCCGTGCCGTATGATATAATTTTACGGTAGATTTTCATAACGGAGGCAGAGATGTCCGAATACGATCTGATGAAATTGTTTTCCGCTTACGACGGGGAGATTTCCGTGGGGGATTTCACGCCGGAGGAATTGCGCGAATATCTCGCGTATGCAGAGGGCGAAGAAGAGCCCGTGTCTCCGTCGGAATGGAAACAACGCTACTTCGAGTTTTACGACGACGTAAAAGACAGTTCTCTGAAAAAGCAGGATTGGTGACGGAAAGCCGATCGAAAAAACAATACCGCTGAACCGATCGTATGCAACCGAAGCTTCACGTCGAGTGATCGTACGAAGAAGATGAGAGAATCGCATCGGAGAAGCGATTGTATGAACGGCGCGCAAAAGACGGGGAGATTATGAAATACGAATACATTATTTTTGACGCCGATCATACGCTGATCGATTTTGACGAGGACGAACGGCGGGCGTTCCGAACGGCGTTTACGGCAGCCGGGATTGCGTTCACCGCGGACATGGTGGAAACTTGTTGGGCGTATTCCGCGCAAAATTGGGACATGCTCGGGCTGAACGACGTGCATTTGCCCGCGATTCAGAGCGCGTATCATGCGCTTTACCGCGAGCACGTCCGCACGCTGTTCGATTTCGTTGACGGCATGTACGGACTGAACGGTCGGCGGGAAGGGGCGCAGGCGGCCTTCGAGGACGCGCTGAGGTTACCCGCGCACTACGTTCCGCATGCGGAAGAGACGGTGCGCGCGCTTGCAAAGCGTTACCGCATATGCGTCGCGACGAACGGGCTCGCGGAAATGCAAAGGGGCAGACTGCGCAATCTCGCGCCGTTGCTGTATCGGACGTATATCTCCGAGGAAACGGGCGCGATCAAGCCGACCAAAGCCTTTTTCGACGCGATGTGTTCCGATCTGAACGCGCCGCGGGCGAAGTGCCTGATGGTGGGGGATTCTCTCTCCTCGGACGTGGCGGGCGCGCGGGCGGCGGGCATGGACAGCGTGTGGCTGAACCGTCGCGGCGGCGCGCTTCCCGCGGATATGAACGGCACGGCAGAGATTTCCGATCTTTCGGAACTGATTCCCCTTCTCGAAGGGAGATAAGGGCGGAAAAGCGGCAAATGCGAAAATCGCCGTTCCACCGAAAACACGAGGCGACGGCGCGAACTTCAAGGAAACCTATTGACCATTTTCTGAAACCGTCTCCGCCGAAAGAGCGGCGGCGCGAACGCCGCCATAATGCCGCCCGAACGTTGCCTTTGCGGCGGTGGGAAAATATGATCGTATTTTCTGATCGTCGCGGGCATGCTTGCCGCGAAAGTCGGGTTTAGTCAAATACGCGTCAACAATGCCCGATCTGATTGATTCGGAATGAAAAAACGCCCCGACCGTTTCGGAGAACGGTCGGGGCGGATTCGGTTCAATCGTTTTGACGCGCGATTTCTTCGTTCAAACGTAGTTCCGACGTCATTTGTGCGGGCGCGTTTCCGACGTCGCCGTGCCGTTTTGCGACGCGCGACCGTCCAGAAACGCGGATACCTTTTTCTTTCTCATGCGTTCGACGAACAGGCTGAGCGGGATTCCGAGCGCGTACACCCAGATCGCTTCCGTGACGAGCATGGACGCGAAATACGTCCAATAGCTGATCGCCGCCGTTCCGTAGGAAAGGTCTCCGCATAAAAAGACGATGACGACGGGAATGAGAAAGGCGTTGCAGAGGACGGGAAACAGTCCTCCGACGGCGATTGAAATTGCGCGGTTGCGCAGATATTTCCCCGCTAAAAAGGTGCCCGTCGCAGCGATCAAGGTCGCGAGACTGCCGACGAACACGTCGTAGACGAGAAAGGGCGACGCAAGATTGCTCAGCATGCACCCGATATAGAGCGCGGGGACCGCTTCGGGAAAGAAAAGCGGCAGAATACAGAGCGCTTCGGCGGGACGGATCTGAAAAAATCCCTGAAAAGAAAGCGCGCCGAACGCGTAAGTCAGCGCAACGTAGAGCGCTGCGATTACGCCTGCCCGGCACAAACGCTTGGTGGAAAAAAGTTCCTTCATATTCGGTTTTACCTCGGTTTTTTTATTCGGAAGTGTTCTCCGAAAACCTTCCGTGAAGCATATCTTATCACGTTCTTCGCCCGCCGTCAAGCGGAACGGAGGCGCGTGCGGATATTTTTTGTTTCCGCGCGGGATTGTCGCCGTCGCGCATGAGAAGTTATCGTCGCGCGGGATTGTCGC
>CAMGEK010000081.1 GCA_946055105.1 uncultured Clostridia bacterium | reverse complement strand
AGAAATGATTGAAAAATCAAGAAAAAATTTTTTACAAATTTTGGCGAATTTTAGTTTACTTTCTTGTTTCGGAGTATTATAATTAAGGCACAATCAAGCGAGGGAACAATCCCGAACGAGATTTGAGACAGCTCATCATTTTCCCCCTTATCATATAGCAGATCCCCTCGGAACGCGAGTTTCGGGGGGATTTGCTATTCCTATCTGATGAACCGCGGACCGCTACGTTCTTTTTGAATTCTGCCGCGCGCGACTCTGTCACAGAAGTTTTGCAATCGCGCGCGCCAAAAAAAACGCTCTTTTCCGTTGCGCACCTCCGCTGAAAGGAAAGTCGGTTCTTTTTTATCCGCTTTGCCGAAACGCTTTCCCCTCGCTCTGCGAACGGATTGATCGAACCTTAAACTCTTCTCCTCTCGCTCTGCGAGCGGATTGATCGAACCTTAAACGCTTCCCCCCTCGCCCTGCGAGCGGATTGATCGAACCTTAACTCTTCTCCCCTCTCTGCGAACGGATTGATCGAACCTTAAACGCTTCTCCCCTCTCTGCGAACGGATTGATCGAACCTTAAACGCTTTCCCCTTGCTCTGCGAACGGATTGATCGAATCTTAAACTCTTCTCCTCTCGCTCTGCGAACGGATTGATCGAATCGAAAAAATCCCGCCGTCGGAATTCTTTCCGACGGCGGGATTTTTTTCATAAACGTTCGGAATGAGAGAAACGATTCTTCGTCTCGCTTTCCTACCGGTTCAATCGGCGGGATTCGCCGATATTTCTTCCGCAAGATCGTTTGCCCGATCGACGCGATTCTCCCGTCGCCGACTGCGACCGCTCCCGCGTTCCGCCGCAAACAACAGACAGGAATAGAGAAGTCCCGGTCCGAAGTTGAAAAAGTGACAGTCGAGAATGCTCGTCAGAATGAGCGCCGCCGCCGAAAGTCCGAGAAAGAATTTTTCGACGGAAGGTCCGTCCAGAATCAGCAGGATCGTCTGCGCGCGATGATACGCGTAAGCCGCAAGCGAAATTATTCCGCAGCTCGCGAGCAACTGAACGTAGGTGTCGTGATAGCGCGGCGGAAGAAAACTGTCCTCCGGAAGATTGCCGTACCGAAACGCGTCGCATTCGTAAAATCCGTTTCCGAATACGGGATTTTCGCTGAACTGTTTTAAGCCGCCTATATAAATTTTATATCTTCCGCTGTCGTCCGAACCCGAATGAATCAGGGAAGAAAAAATATCCCCGATCGCATCGCGGAAGAGAATCAGCCCGATTACCAAGCCGACCGCCGTCGCACAATAGACGACGAAATTACCGATCCGCTCCCGTCCTTTCGTCTTAATCAGGACGATCGGAACGCACACGCAATAGAGCAACGTTCCGAAGAGCATGGCGTTGCGGCTCTGCGCGAGCATGAGACCGAGTAAGAGCACGTTTCCGACGAGATTGTACGCCCAGCCGTTCCGCCGCGTGACCGCAAGACAGAAGGGCGCGGGCAGGCACATGGCGACCACGCAACCGATATTGTTGTACATGCCCCAACCGGTGTACAGCACGTTGCGATTGACTCCTTCCATCGTCCAGATTCCGAGTTCAAAATACAACGCGAGAATTTCTGCGACGACGCCGCACCCCACGACCGTCATCAGTTGCGCCATATAATCTCCGCCGATCATATCGCCGTCCACCGTAAAGTAAAAATAAAAATAGAAGAAGGACAGGCTCAGAATCTGCACGAATCCGAACAGGACCGTCTTGAATCCGTAATATTCCGTAAACGCGCCGCCGAGCATATACGCCGCGCCGAGCGCGAGAAATCCGAACAGCAACTTCGGCGTTCCGCGGCGAATCCGTCCGCTTTTCAATTCGTAAATCAGGCGCGCGAGGAACAAAACGACGATCACGCCGACGATCACGGACAGCTGAATCAGCCCCTCCGGACGGCGAAAGAGCGACGTTTCGACGTGCGCGGCGGGATTGTTTTCAGAAGAAAACGTCATGTACCCGCAACAGACGAGCGGGATCGTCGGGCTCATGTCCGGAAGAAACAACACGGTCACCGCCGCCAGAACCATGAACAGATAGTAGACGGGCAGCTCCATTCCGAACACGTTGGAGACGACCATCGCCGCCGCCGCGAAGATCATATAATACGGAGAATAAAAAAACTCCGTAACGAAATCGAGCGCGCGGCTGTTTTTCAGTTGTGGAAAGATTGCCGTAAGCATAAAACGCGAATCCGCTCCCCCTTCGTACGATTCCCTTCCGAACCGCCCTCAACGCAATTCCGCGCCGAGCTTGTAACGCAGATTCCCCACGATCTTATTGAAGAAAGAATCCACCGCGTCGGGCGTCAACGGTTTTTCCGCGCGCTCGTCGGGAGAGAACGTGATGCGGAACGCCATGCTCTTCTTTCCCGCGCCAAGGCGCGCGCCGCGATAGACGTCGAACAGCTCCGCCTTCGTCGCCGCTTTGCAGGCGTGCAGAATACACGCTTCCGCCTCCGCGCAAGTCGTCGTTTCGTCTACGACGACCGCAAGATCGCGCTGTACGTCGGGGAATTTCGGCAGTCCGCGATACTTGATTTCCGCCGAGAATTTCCGCGACAGCGCCGCATAATCGAGTTCGCAGAGATATACTTTCTTTTCCAAGGCAAGCTCCGCCGCCACCGACGGATGCAGTTCGCCGAGGAAGCCGACTTCCTTTTCTCCCGATTTCACGATCGCCGTCACGCCGGGGTGCAGGAACGGCTTTTCGCCCCGCTCGAAGCTCAGTTTCAGATCGAACGCTTCCGCAATCGCCTCGACCGCGCCTTTGAGCGTGAAGAAATCGCCCTCGCCCCAGACCGCGAGCACGGCGTGCCGCCGCTCTTCGGGGAAGGTCGTCAGCGGAAGCGCGTCCGCGAGATAGACGTTCGCAAGCTCGAACAGTCTCCCCTCGCCGTTGCCGCGACGGACGTTCCGCACGACGTTCGCGAGCATGGACGGCGCGAGGATCGTCCGCATCACGGAGAGATCCTCTCCGATCGGATTGAGAATCCTGATCGCGGCGCGCTCGGGCGCGTCCGCGGGCAAGCGGAGAAGATCGAAATCTTTGGGAGAATAGAAGGAATAATTCAACGCCTCCGAATATCCCTCTTCCTTCAAAACGTTCTTGAATTTCAACTCCTGTTTCTGTTCGGGAGACAGCCCTCCGCGCGTGACGGTCGCGCGTTGCAGGAAGGTGGGCGCGATGTGTTCGTAGCCGTACATGCGAATGACTTCCTCCGCGAGATCCGCCCAGCCGTCCACGTCCTCGCGGTAGAGCGGAACGCGTACGCTGAGCGAATCCCCGTCCGCACGCACGCCGAACTCCAACCGTTCGAGGACGGCGCAGACCTCCTCGCGCGGCACTTCGATTCCGAGCAAGCCGTCGATACGGGAAAAGGTCGTTTCGATCGTCGCGGGAATCTGCTCCGCCGCCGAAACGTCGGCGCGCGCGTCCGTCACCGTACCGCAGCCGAGCTCTTCCACAAGGTGCAGCGCGCGATCCATCGCGATCGCGCAGGTATACGCGTCGACGCCCTTTTCAAACCGCGCGGACGAATCGCTCCTCTGTCCGAGCGCGCGGGAGGTCTTGCGCACGCTGTCGCGCGCGAACTTCGCCGCCTCGAAAAATACCGACGTCGTATCCGACTTGATTTCGCTGTTCAGCCCGCCCATGATCCCCGCGAGCGCAACGCCGCCCTCGCCGTCGCAGATCAGCAGATGTTCGGGCGTCAGCGTAAATTCCTTTTCGTCGAGCGTGACGATCTTCTCGCCCGCTTCGGCGCGCCGCACGACGATCTTCTTTCCGCGCAAAAATTCCGTGTCGAACGCGTGCATGGGTTGCCCCATTTCCAACAAAACGAAATTCGTGATATCCACGACGTTGGAGATGGAACGGATTCCGCACAGCGCGAGACGGCGCCGCATCCAAAGCGGCGAACGACCGATCTTCACGTCTTTGACCGCGTGCCCGATATAGCGGGGGCAGAGCGCGGGTTCGCGCACTTCCACGGAGACCGTTTCCGTCGCGGGGCATACCGTGTACGAGGTATCGGGCTTTTTCAGCGGCTTTTTCAGAACCGCCGCGACCTCCCGCGCCATGCCGTAAATGCTCTGGCAGTCGGGACGGTTCGCCGTCACCGCGACGTCAAACAGATAGTCGTCGATCCCGACGATTTTCCGAATATCTTCCCCGACGGGCGCGGACGGTTCGAGAATCAGGATTCCGTAGACGTCCGCCCCGTCGTAAAAATCGTCGTTGATGCCGAGCTCCTCGCCCGAACACATCATTCCCTCGGAGAGCACGCCGCGCAGTTTCCCGTTTTTGATCTTCTGCACGCCGCCCTCGTGCAACACGGTCGCGCCGTCGAGCGCGCACGGCACTTTCGCGCCCGCGTACACGTTCGTCGCCGCCGTACAGATCTGCTTCTCTCCGTAACTTCCGCAGTTCACTCTGCACACGGTGAGCCTGTCCGCGTCGGGGTGCTTTTCCGTAGAGACGATCTCCCCGACGACCACGCCCGTCACGTCCTTTCCGAGATAGGTGAGTTCCTCCACCTCGAATCCGCACGAGAACAGTTTATTCTGCAATTCTTCCGCGGAGACGTCGATCTCCACGTAATCTTTCAACCAACTCAAAGGCACTATCATCGTCCGCTCTCCTTAATCCTTGAACTGCTTCAAAAACCGCACGTCGTTTTCGGTCAGAAGCTTGATATTGTTGATGCCGTATTTCAGCATGGCGATGCGTTCGATTCCCATGCCGAACGCGAATCCCGAATACTCCTCGGGATCGACGCCGCAGTTTTCCAGCACGCGGCGATTGACCATGCCCGCGCCGAGCACTTCGATCCAGCCCGTGCCCTTGCACAGCGGAC
>CAMGEK010000080.1 GCA_946055105.1 uncultured Clostridia bacterium | reverse complement strand
CATACCCCGACATTTATTATAGAACCAACCTTTATACCGACAAATTTTCATCGTTTCCAAAACAGAAAGCACTTCGAAAGAAGTGCTTTCTGTTTTGGAGGCGCCACCCGGATTTGAACCGGGGCATAAAGGTTTTGCAGACCTTGGCCTTACCGCTTGGCTATGACGCCGTAAATTTATTGAAATAAGTTTTTCGCCGCAGTTGCACGCGTAAGAAAAAATATCGTTTAAAAAAACCGACGCGGATTTTTCTGATGGAGCGGGAAACGAGACTCGAACCCGCGACATTCACCTTGGCAAGGTGACGCTCTACCACTGAGCTATTCCCGCATAAAAGGAAAAATCCGCGCCGTTTGGTGGAAGTTATAGGGATCGAACCTATGACCCTCTGCTTGTAAGGCAGATGCTCTCCCGGCTGAGCTAAGCTTCCGAATTGCTTGAATAATATACCATATCCGTAAAAAGAAATCAAGCGTTTTTCTCTTGTTTTCCGAAAAAATTTCCAAAAAATTTTTCCATCGCGCTCCGACGTTGAAAACGCAAAAAAGAAACCGCCGCATTCGCGGCGGTCGTTCTCAATAAACGCTCACTTGTTTTTTGTCTTTACCCAAACGCTCGTATTTCACCACGCCGTCTTTCAGAGCGAACAGCGTATCGTCGCTGCCGATTCCGACGTTCGTACCGGGATGGATTTTGGTGCCTCTCTGGCGAACGAGAATGTTTCCGGCGAGAACCGCCTGCCCGTCCTGACGCTTCACGCCCAGCCGTTTCGCTTCGCTGTCGCGTCCGTTGTGGGAAGAACCCGTCCCTTTCTTATGAGCGAATAAACTGATAAAAATCATATTATTTCTCCTTATAATGAATTCGTTACCGCGGATTAAAGGGTGATCTTTTCGATCTTAACCGCAGTAAACGGCTGTCTGTGACCTTGCTTCTTGCGCTCGTTCTTCTTCGCCTTGTACTTAAAGACGATGATCTTTTTGAACTTGTCCTGCGCTTCCACTTTCGCGGTCACTTTCGCCGAAGCGACTTCGGCTCCCGTCTTTACGCCGTCTTCCCCTGCTACCATGAGCACGTTGAAAGTTACCTCGGCTCCCACTTCCGCGTTGAGCTTTTCGACTTTCAAGACGTCGCCTTCGGAAACCTTATACTGTTTGTTGCCGTTTTCGATGATTGCGTACATAGTCTTACCTCCTCTTCCCAGTCTCGCAAGTTGCTTAGGCGATCCCGTTCGGGATACTTTGTTGCCCGTCCTTAGCGGCTCGAAGATTACTTTACCACACGCTTATGAAAAAGTCAAGCGCTTTTCCCCTTCTTCGCATAGTTTTTTTCAAATTCCGCAAACTGATCATCGGATAGGAGGTTCTATGGAAGTCAAAAAGAGCGAAGAAATTCTTGCGGAGATTTACCGCAACAGCCAGCTTGCGTTACAGTCGATTTCGGACATTCTTCCCGAAACGGAGGACGCCGCCCTGCGCGAAGAATTGCTGCGCGAACACGAAGAATACGAAAAAATCGGCGGGAAAGCCGCCATTCTCGCAAAAGACAAGGGAATCGAACTGAAAGCGCCCGGCTGTATCAAAAAAGCCATGATGTGGTCGAGCATCAAAATGAATACGATGACGGACAATTCCGGTTCGCATATCGCGGAAATGATGGTGCAGGGCACCGTCATGGGCATCACCGCGCTCAAAACCTCGCTCGGCGACATGAGCGAGGAGTGCGCCGACGAACAGATCCGCGCGCTTGCGGAAGAGCTCCTCGCCCTCGAAGAGGGATTCGAGGAAAAATGGAAATCCTTTCTTTGACCGTATCCGCATAAACGCCGCCGCGCGACTTCGCGCGGCGTTTTTTTGCTCTTTCGACCTTTTTCCCCAAACGATTCGCGCATGCGCGCGCGCCCTGCCGTTATAATGAAAAAAAACCGAGGTGTTCCATGAAAAAAAATCGTTTGCGCGCCCCTTTGCCGCGCGCGTCATACCTGTCCGTCTGCGGATACGTCTTACTCCCCGTCGCGATGTTTTTGCTCAACTACGCGCTTCCGCAAAAAGAGCCCGTCTCTTTCGCTCTGCTGTTCGCCGCGCTTTCGTGCGGTCTCAACCCCTTCCTGTGCGGAGCGGCGTACGTCGTCGCTTCGGTCGCCTCCCTCTCCCTCGCCGCCTCTCTTTCCGCCGCCGTGCAGAGTTCCTTTCTCGCGCTCGTCTTTTGCGTCTATCTCAGACTCCGTCGCCGTCCCGGCGCCGAACGCGCCGTCTTTGCGCTGATCGCTCAACTCCCGTTCGTCTTTCTGTTTCCCCATGCGGGTTACGCCTATTTTCCGTTCCCCGTTCTACTACAAAAAACCGTTTTATCGCTGCCGCTCTTCCTCCTGTCCCTGTTGTTCGACGGCGGTCTGCACGCCCTGCTCTTCCGCGCCTTCCGTTGCCGCCTTTCGGCGGGCGCGCTCGCGGAACTGTGCCTCGCGTGGCTCTTTCTCGGTCTCGGTCTCTTCCGTGCGTTCGGCGAATCCGCATTCTACGCGGTCTCCCTCTTCCTGCTCCTCGCCTCCGTACTGTTGCTGAACAACGCCTCCGCCGTTCCCTTCGCCATCGCGCTCTCCCTCCCCCTCTGCCTTGCGCTGAGAAGTCCGACGCCCTGCGCCGTTTACGCCGTCTTTGCATGCCTGTCGTTGCTCCTCGCGCCGTACGGTAAAACCGCCTGCGCGCTGACGCTCTTCCTCGCCTTTCTGGCGGAACAATCGCTTACGGGGCTCTATTCCGAAAGCGCCGCGGCAATCGCCGTCCGACTGCTCTCCTGCGCGCTTCCCGCAATCCTGCTCGTCTGTCTGCCGGAAAAACTCGTTCGCCGCGCGCGGAAAACGCTGGTCTTCTATCGGGAACGCACGCTCCCGCGCGTCGCCGTCAACCGCAACCGCCGCGCCGTGGGGGAACGCCTCTACGAAGTCTCCGCGCTCTTCCGCGAAATCGAGACCGCTTTTTCCGTCGAACCCAAAGGCGACGACGGCGCGGATCGCCTGCGCGAATCCCTGAAACGCACCGTATGTCTCGACTGCCCCAACGCGCGGACGTGCGCGAAACGCGGCGCAGACGCCTCCATAGACCGTCTGATCGCCGTCGGAAAGACGAAGGGACGGGTCAACCTGATCGACCTTCCGGGCGAAATCACCGCAATCTGCACGAACGTGTCGGGATTGCTCTATACGCTCAATCGCAGTCTTGCAGAATACGCTTCGTATGCGCGGGAGCTGGAAAGCGCGCGGACGGGCAGAAAACTGCTTGCGGGACAGGCGCGGGGAATCAGCGAGATTCTTCGCGATCTCGCGCTCGAACAGAGCGAGGAATACGCGTTTCCGGAGAACGAATCCGCGCTCGCGGGCGCGCTCGCCGAGGACGGGATTCTCGGTTCGGAATTTTTCGTTTACGGCGAAGGCAACAACCTCACGGTCACCATGACCGTACCCTCCGACGTCACGGGGAAACGGCTCTGCGAAGCGGCGGGCAGGGCGCTCGGCGTTCCCCTTTCGCTCTCCGAAAAAATTCCGCTCACGTCCGACCGCGTATGCTGCGTCCTGCGGAGACGGGCGACCTTCGACGCGGCGTTCGGAATCGCCGCCCGTTCCAAAGACGGCGAAAATTCGAGCGGAGACACGCACTCCATTCTGAGAATCGACGAACGGCGTTTTCTCGTCGCGCTCTCCGACGGCATGGGGAGCGGAGAGGAGGCGCGCACCGTCTCCGATCACACGCTTTCCCTGCTCGAAAGTTTTTACAAGGCGAAAATGCCCTCGGAAATCGTACTCGACACCGTCAACCGCCTCATCGCGTATTCTTCGGAAGAGAGCTTCGCATGTCTCGATCTCGCCGCCGTCGATCTGGACACGGGTAGCGCGGACGTCGTAAAAATCGGCTCGCCCGCGGGATTCCTCATTTCGGGGGATGAGTTGCGCGTGCTCGAAGGAAAGTCCTTCCCTATGGGCGCGCTGGAAGCCGTACACCCCGCGACCATGCAGGTGTCTCTGCAAGAGGACGACTTCCTGCTCTTCATGAGCGACGGCGTATCGGACGCGTTCGATTCTTCCGCGGAACTCTACGCCTATCTCAGCGCCCTGCGCCCGCTCAATCCGCAGTCGTTCGCGGAAGAAGTGCTCCGGGAAGCTCTGGCGCGGCGGCAGGGAAGAGCGCTGGACGATATGACGGTCGTCGCGGTACGGCTCATGAAAGCGGCTTGACGGAAGGTCCGCCGCGCGCTTGACGACTCTTGCGCGACGAAAAAAAAGACGAAACCTGAACGATTTCGCCCCGAATGAACATTTTTATAAGAAAAAAGATCGCGCGTCGGACGCAACGAGCGCGTCGCCCGCTCCCCGATCGGATTATTTTCCGAATTTTTCCCGATACGCGTCGAGACATTTTTTGACGATCTCCACCGCTTCGTCGCGATGCGCAATTTCTTTCACCGTCGTCTTTTTGTGTTCCAACGACTTATAAACTTCAAAGAAGTGCATCATTTCTTCAAAGACGTGCTTGGGAAGCTCGTGAATATCGTAATAGGAATGATAGGTCGGATCTTTGAACGGAATGGCGATGATCTTTTCATCGAGCGCGCCGCCGTCGATCATCTTGATCACGCCGATCGGGTAGCAGTTGACAAGCGTCATCGGATAGATGGTTTCGTTGCAGAGGACGAGCACGTCGAGCGGATCTCCGTCCTCGGCGAGCGTTCGGGGAATGAACCCGTAGTTTGCGGGATAGACGGTCGAGGTATAGAGCACCCGATCGAGTTTGAGCAATCCCGTCTCTTTGTCGAGTTCGTATTTCGCCTTACAGCCTTTCGGAATTTCGATGAGCGTTTCAAAAGCGTTCGGTTTGATTCTGTTTCCGTCGATATCGTGCCAGATATTCATATAACCCTCCCTTCGGATCGGTAATATTGTAGCATATTTATCCTTGCGTCGCAAGGGGAAGTCAGAAATTTTATAAAATTTTTTGTATTTTGCGAAAATATACTTTGACATTCGGCGGAATTTATGGTATAGTGATAGAGCGTTCGGAAACACCGAACGAATCGAGAGCCTGACAGGCAGAAGTACCCAAGTGGCTCAAGGGGCTCCCCTGCTAAGGGAGTAGTACTGGAAAACGGTAGCGCG
>CAMGEK010000079.1 GCA_946055105.1 uncultured Clostridia bacterium | reverse complement strand
ATGATCGCCGTGACCGCCGACGAGGACTGCACGAGCGCCGTGATCGCGATGCCGATGAGCAGCAACAGCGCGGGATTGTGGATTTTAATGAGAAGCGAAGACACCGCGTCGTACATTTCAGGGCTCTTGTTCCTGTCGAAAGACATCGCCTCCGACATAAAGGTAAGCCCGACGAAGATGAGTCCGAGCCCCGCAAGCGCGCTTCCGACCGATTTCAGCTTTTCTTTCTTGGAAAACATCGTCATGAACACGCCCACCGCAGTCAGACCGAGCGCGAACGTCGTCACGTCGAACGTATTCAACGATACGAGCCACGCCGTGATCGTCGTTCCGATATTCGCGCCCATGATGATCGCCGTCGCCTGAAAGAGCGTCATGATCCCCGCGTTGACCAAACCCACGACCATGACCGTCGTCAAAGCGGAACTCTGCGCGATCATGGTGACGCCCGCGCCGATCCCGACGCCGGCAAACCGACTCTTCGACGTCTTGTTCAGCATGCTCCTGAGCCTGCCGTGCGCAAGTCTCGTCATGTTGTCTGACAGACTGTTCATGCCGATCAGAAACGCGCCGAGCCCGCCGAAAATCTTCATGACAATTTCAACGTAATCCATTGTACTCATAAAAAATCCCTCGTCCGCTGTCGCTCGAACCTCGAACGGTTTTATTATACCAAAACCGACGGGGATTTGTCACGCGTTTGTCATGAATTTGTAAAAAAAGTCTTTGCGCAAAGAAAAATTCCGTTACTGATATTCTTTATGCACGCCGGTTACGAGATATTTCGCCCATTCGCTGACGTTGACCGCATAATCCCCGATCTTTTCGAGATATTTCGCGATCATCAGCAGCATGACCGCCTGATCCGCCGTCTTGGAATCGGCCGCCATGAGCTTCACGAGATCCTCTTTGACCGCAAGGAACAGCGCGTCCATCTCGTCGTCCGCACGAATGACCATGTCCGCGCCGCCGCGGTTTTCGTTGAGAAACGCCTCCACGCTCTGATGAATCATCGCCGCCGCAAGGTCGCCCATTCTCTGAATCCGCTCCGGTTCCCTTATCAGCTCCTCGTTCGGAAATTGCCGCACGATTTCGCCGACGTCCGCCGCCTGATCGCCGATCCGTTCGATGTCCGTGATCACTTTCAGGGCGGTCGTCACTTTGATGAGGTCTTTCGCCACCGGTTGCTGACGCAACAACAGCCGCATGCACTTTTTTTCGATTTCAAGTTCCAGCTCGTCCACCTCTTTATCCGTCTCCGAAACGGACGCGCCGAGAGTTCTGTCCAGCGTTTTCAGCGCGCGCACGGAATCGTTGATCATGCTCTCCGTGATTCCGCACATCTTCGTGAGCCGACTGTGCAGCTCTCCCAATTCTTCGTCTAAATATTTTCTCGTCGTCATGTTTTTTCCTCGCTTTAACCGAATCTTCCCGTGATATAGCGTTCCGTCTCCGGACGTTTGGGCGACGTGAACATTTCCTCCGTTTCCCCGAATTCGATGAGTTCGCCCAACAGAAAAAATCCCGTCTTATCGGAAATTCTCGCCGCCTGTTGCATGTTGTGCGTCACGATCACGATGGTGACGTCCTGTTTGAGCTCTTCGCAGAGCTCTTCGATCTTGCCCGTGGAAATCGGATCGAGCGCCGAGGTCGGTTCGTCCATCAGTAAGACCTGCGGCCGCACGGAAAGCGCCCGCGCGATGCACAGCCTCTGCTGTTGCCCGCCCGAAAGTCCGAGCGCGGACTTTTTGAGACGGTCTTTGAGTTCGTCCCACATCGCCGCCTGCTTCAACGACCGCTCCACGATCTCGTCGAGCAGGTCTTTCTTCTTCACGCCGAACGTGCGCGGCGCATAGGCAACGTTATCGTAAACGCTCATCGGAAAGGGATTGGGCTTCTGAAAGACCATGCCCACGTTCTTCCGCAGAGCGGAAAGATCGGTATCCTTCGCGTAAATATCTCTGCCGCCGACGGTGATCTTCCCCTCGACGCGGCACCCCTCCACAAGATCGTTCATGCGGTTGAGCGTCTTCAAAAGCGTCGATTTTCCGCAACCCGAAGGACCGATCATCGCCGTGATCTCGTGTTTTTTGACCGTCATGTCGATCTTTTTGAGCGCCTGAAAGTCTCCGTAATACAGATCGACACCCTCGACGCGAACGGCGGTTTCGCCCGTAAAATCAAAACGATCGAGCCTGTTTTTTGCACCCGTTTCCGTAATTCTATCCTTCATTTTTTACCTCTTCTGTTTCTTCTGAACCCGCCGCTGAATCAGATACACCGCAAAATTGAGAATCAGCGTACAAAGGAGCAATACGACCGCCGTCGCATAAGCCTGATTGAATCCGAGATAGCTGTTCGGCTCCGCCCAACACATGTACAAAAACACCGTAAGCGTCGCGCCCATGTTCATGGGATTGACCGCCGAACCCTCCGTCGTCACGAGCATGCCCGAGGTGTAGATGAGCGCGGCGGATTCTCCGACGATTCTGCCGATCGCGAGAATTGCCGCCGTCGCGATCCCGGGGAACGCCGAGGGCAATACGACCTTGAAGATCGTTCTCGCTTTCCCCGCGCCAAGACCGTAACTCGCCTCCCGAAGAGACGCGGGCACGGCGATCAGGCTCTCTTCCGTGGAACGAATGATCGTCGGGAGAATGATGAGCGCCATCGTAAACGATCCCGCGACAACCGAATAGGTATCGCCGAAAATCTTGCAGAAAAACAAGTTTCCGAACAGTCCGAACACGATGGACGGCACGCCCGCAAGCGTATCGACGAACGTTCTGATGACCTTTACGAGTTTACTGCCCGGCTTTGCGTATTCGACCAGAAAGATCGCCGCGCCGATTCCGACGGGGAGCGCAATCGCAAGAGAAATGAGGATCACGTATCCCGTGGAAATAAAGGCGGGCAGCAGAGACGGATGGGAGAAGTCGGACGGACCGAACAGAAAACTCCACGACAAGTGCGGGATTCCGTTGATCAGAATGAAGAGAATGATCGAAATCAGAACCGCCACGACGAGCGCCGCCATGAAAAACGCCGCATATTTCAGAATTTCGGGCACGAGTCCCTTTTTCCGATAGACGGCTTCGCCGCCCTGCCCCCGTAATTGCTTCGTGCCCTTTTTCCCTTTGTATTCCTTGGGAACGAGATTGAGCGAAAGATTGACGACGAGCGCCAATAACAACAGAACGAATCCCGAAGCGAACAGCGCCGACCGCAAAGGATCGTCCCATGCGTGCCCCGCGTCAGCAAATTCGATCGCGATATTCGTCGTCAGCGTTCTGACGGGAGTAAACAGCCCTTCGGGGAAAAACACCCTTCCTCCCGAAACCATCGCGACCGCCATCGTCTCGCCGACGGCTCTGCCGACGCCGAGAATAAGCGCGGAAACGACGCCCGAACGCGCCGCGGGAAACACGACGCGAAATACTGCCTGCGCCTTCGTATTTCCGAGCGCGAGCGCGCCCTCGAAATAACTCTGCGGCACCGCTTCGAGTGCGTTCTTGCTCAGCGAGGCGATCGTGGGAACGATCATGATGGCGAGTACGAGAGCGCTTGCAAGCGGACCTTTTCCGATTCCGTAGACGTCCATGCCCTTGATCATCGCGCAGATGACGGACACGCCGAAATAACCGAAGATGACGGAGGGGATTCCCGAAAGCAGTTTGATCACCTGATCGAACACCGTGCGCAAGTTGATCGCGTTTACGGCGCGCGCAATCCGTCGCAACGCCCGATTCTTCCCTTCATAGCGCAGATGAAAGCGGTCGGGACACCAGAATACGAGAAAGATCGCCGTAAAAACGCCGATCGTGCCGCCGATCAACAGCGCGCCGAACGTGACGACGAGCGTATTGACGAGCATGGTCAACAGTCCGTATTCGCCGCGCTCCGTATTCCACTTCGCCCCGAACAGCATCTGAAAGAACCCGTATTCGCGAAAGGCGGGGACGGACGCATAGAGAATATACGCGATGATTCCGAATACCGCGACCACGGAAAGTCCAGCGCACACAAAGAAGAGCGCGCCGACCGTTTTTTCTTTTCCTTTGGAAACGTTGATTCTGCGTTTCCCGTTTTGCGTTTTTTGTAACGTGTTATCCATATCGTGTTTGTAAAAGGACGGGAAACGTCCGCCAAGGCGTTTTCCGGCTTTGGCGGACGATCTTCCTTATTTGCACTCGATGCGCGTGCCCTTCAGATAGAGATCGTAGAGCTGATCCATGGTGACGTTGGTCAACGCCACGTCTTTTTGCACGATGACCGCGATTCCGTCGAGCGCGATCGTTTTCACCGTGACGAGATCCGCTGCAACTTTCGTCGCTCTGGAAAGCATTCCGAAGTCCACCCCGTCGTTCGTGTAGTCCGACTCGCCTTGCCCCGATCCGCTGCCCGAACAGTTGATGGTGAAGTTCTTTCCGGGATTCGCCGCCTTGAACGCGGGAATGATCTCTTCGTTCATGAGCGGCTGTACCGAGGTCGAACCGATGAGCGTCAGAGTCGTCAGCGTACCGGAATAGGGCGTATATTCCTTTACGGTCGTCGCCTGCCCGATGTATTCTTTCTTGATACAGGTCTGTCCCGCGCTGCTGTCGATGAAGTCGAGGAAGTTCTGCGCAAGATCGGAAAGCTCCTTGTTCGGATCGTAAATCAGATTGAACGGGCGCGCCAGCTTATACGTTCCGTTTTCGATGTTGGCAACGGTCGCGTCCACGCCGTTTACCTGTACCGCTTTGATCTTCGAGGCGTTCGCCTCTACCAATCCCAACGAGACGTAGCCGAGCGAATTTTTGTTGTTGGATACGTCCGTGATGACCGTTCCGTTTTCCTGGGAAGTCTGCACGCACGCCGCGAATTCGTTCCCGCCTTCGATCGCCGCCGCGATCGTCTTGTTCTCGCTCGTCGATTTCACCAATTCGTTGAACGCGCCGTAAGTACCCGAAGTGGAGGGACGGGAAAACGCAACCGTAACGTACTGCGTCGCGTCGGCTTCTTCTCTGCAACCCGACATCACTCCTACGCCGACCGCCATTACCGCCGCCGCAAGCCCGATGGACATCATTCTCTTTTTCATGATTTTTTTCTCCTTTTTTCTTCCTTCATTCTTTGTGATTCTATCCTACCATCCCCGTGTAACCTTTTCCGCATGATTTTGTCACGAAGTTGTAAATAATTTGTTCCGTTTGTAACATTTTTTTTACAATTGCCCGTCTCACCGCATTCAAACGGGCACGGAGAGCGACGATTTGCATCGGCAAAGAATTTTCGTTTCCGCTCGCAAAAACGCTTGCAAATTCGCAAAACCTCTGCTATAATATCAAAGAAACGTCGAGGCGTAGCGCAGTTTGGTAGCGCGCTTGGTTCGGGACCAAGAGGTCGTGG
>CAMGEK010000078.1 GCA_946055105.1 uncultured Clostridia bacterium | reverse complement strand
CGACTTACCCGCGTGCCGATTTGATTTGCCGCGCGGTTTCTCTCGCGCACGGATTCCGAGCCGAGTTCGTTTTTGCGCGCGCACGGATTCCGAGCCGATTTCGCTTTCGCGCGCGGTACGGCTCAATCGTTGCGCGCCGATACGAGCGGATTTCTTCGCTCGGTTTTCGTTTTCGCGCGCGGCATGCCCCGTCGTTTTTCAGAGTTTCATACGTTGCCTGCCGCGTCCGAAGCGTTTTCATGCGCGGCGTGCCCGCTCCGTTTCGCGTGCGACCTGCCTTGCCGACAGGCTCTCCCGACGGCGAAACGCCTGCCCGTATTTTACGGGCGGACGCAACGTTCTACGGAACGAACGTTTCTTATAAAAACCGCCCGACGTGCGTCGGACGGTTTTCGCTCGTTTTTAATATTTCACTTCAAATCCGCGACCTTTCAACCAGGTCAGCGCGAGATCTACCCAGGGGCGAACGTGCGCTTTGGCTTGAATCCCCTCGCTCGTCGCTTCCGTCTCCTCGTTCGCAAGACTGAGTCCGTGATTCCCTTTCTCGAAGAGATGCGCTTCAAACGGAACGCCCTTTGCGAGATACGCGTTCGCCAGAATCAGGGAGTTGGCGACGGGCACGCTGCCGTCTCCGACCGTGTGCCAGAGGAACGCGGGCGAGCTCTGCTCCGTGACGCAGTTCTCCACCGAAAGCCGCTTTTTCAGCGTTTCGTCTCCGCCCGAGATAACCCGCGCCGACGTTTCGTGCGCGTATTCTCCCAGCGTCACGACGGGATAGGAGAGCACCACCGCGTCGGGACGGACGAGTTCCGCGCGGCGCGCGCCGAGCGCCCGCACGATCGCCTCGTCGCCGAACAGCGTGCCGAGCATGCCCGTCAGGTGTCCGCCTGCGGAAAATCCGATCGCCGCGACGTGCTCCCCGTCCAGACTGTATTTTTCCGCGTTCTCGCGGATATAGACCATCGCCATCGCCGCCTCGATCAGCGGTACCGGATACGCGCTGTTTACGGTATAGCGCAACCGGAACGCGCCGTACCCTTTACTCATGAACCGCACGGCGACAGGCTCGCCCTCGCGCGCGGATACGATGCAGTACGCGCCTCCCGGAATCACCAGCATCGCGGGACGAACGCGCGCGGGAATCTCGCCGTTGCCCGACGCGACGTACGCCGTAAGAATCCCCCCGTCCGCACCGTTGCGCGGAACGGAAAAATACTCGTAAAGATCGATTTCTTCGTAAATCATACCATCCTCCGAATGGGAAACGTTTCTCTCCGATAACTTTTTTTGCGCGCCCGTTTGCGCGCCCGCTCTCGTCGGCCGCGCTCTCGCCGAAGCGCGCCGCCGCTCTGAAAAGAGCCGCGCGCACCGCCGTCGCCCTTCCCCGACAAGATTTGATCGCGCCGAGAGACGCGCCGCGGAAAACTTTCCGACGAAAGAACGCGCCCGTTTGCAGAGCCGCGCGCACCGCCGTCGCCCTTCCCCGACAAGATTTGATCGCGCCGAGAGACGCGCCGCGGAAAACTTTCCGACGAAAGAACGCGCCCGTTTGCGCCGCGGGAAGTACGTCTTCCGGAACGGCGTCCGAGCCAAAAGAGAAAAGCGCCGAAAAAACGACGCTTTTTGTTCGATTATCTCTTGGAGAACTGAGGCGCGCGACGCGCTTTCTTCAAGCCGTACTTCTTTCTTTCCTTTGCGCGAGGATCTCTCGTAAGGAATCCCGCCTTTTTGAGCGCGGGTCTGCTTTCGGGTTCAGCCTGCAAGAGCGCTCTCGCGATCCCGAGACGGATCGCGCCCGCCTGACCGGTATAGCCGCCGCCGACGACGTTGACGAAAATATCGTATTTGCCTTCCGCGGAGATCTCGGCGAGGGGCTGTTTCACAATGTATTGAAGGGTAGCCATGGGGAAATAATCTTCGAGCGCTCTGTCGTTAACGACGATCGCGCCGCTGCCGGACGGAATGAGACGAACGCGCGCGATCGCCTTCTTTCTTCTTCCCGTACCCCAGAACTGCAATTTTTTCTTCAAATTCGCCTTAGCCATTTCTCAGTTACCTCGCCTTAAAATAATTTCAACTCTTCGGGCTTCTGCGCCGCGTGGTTGTGTTCCGCGCCCTTGTAAACTCTCAGTTTTTTGATCATCTGTCTGCCGAGAGAGTTCTTGGGCAACATCCCTCTTACCGCTTCGTAGACGGCGAGGTCGCTCTTTTCCGCCATCATCTTGCCGTAAGAAATCTCTTTCAGACCGCCGATGTAGCCGGTGTGGTAACGATAAAATTTGTCTTCGAGCTTCTTTCCCGTAAGCACGACCTTATCGCTGTTGATGATAATTACAAAATCGCCCGTATCGACGTTGGGAGTGAACGTAGGCTTGTTTTTACCGCGCAGAATCGCCGCCACTTTGGAAGCGAGCCTTCCGAGGGGCAGCCCCGCGCCGTCTACGACGTACCATTTTCTCTCAACCGTCTGAGCGCTTGCCGTATAGGTCTTCATAGTTTGTACTCCTTCGCTTGTCGTTATCCGCAAATATTTGAAAACTGCCCGGATCGGGCGTTCCCCGCTGATTACCCCTTCATTATAGGCGATTCAAAAACTTCCGTCAAGCTGTTTTGACTTGCGTTTTTAAGTTTTTTTCGGAAAAAACAAAAAATTATTTCTTTCCCCTTTCCCGCTTTCGCCGCCCGCTTTCTCCGTCTTGCGGAACGGCCGCCGCCGAATCCGCCTTCCCGCGCCGCTGCACGATCCGCTTTATTCGAGCACCGCCTTGATCCGTCTCACGCCCGCCGAAGAGGATTGCTCCTTGACGATGCGGAATTTTCCGAGCAAGCCCGTCCGTTCGACGTGCGGCCCGCCGCACATCTCTTTGGAAAATTCGCCGATCGAATACGTCTTGACGACGTCGCCGTACTTTGAATCGAACACGCCGACGAATCCCTCCGCGCGCGCTTCGTCCAGACTCATTTCCCGATAGACGACGGGGAGATTCTCCCCGATCTTCTCGTTGACGAGCGCCTCGACCGCGGCGATCTCGTCCGCCGTCATCGGACGCTCGAAATTGAAGTCGAACCGCATGCGCTCGTCCGTGATGTTGCTCCCCTTCTGATTGCATTCGGGCGAGAGCACCGTTTTGAGCGCGGCGTTCAGAAGGTGCGTCGCCGTGTGATACTTCACCGCCGTCTCCGAATGACTTTCCAGACCGCCCTTATATTCGCCTTTTGCAACGACTTTGCTCTTTTCCTGATGTTCTTTGAACGCCGCGTCGAACCCCGCGCGGTCGACCGTATAGCCCTGTTCCGCCGCCAGCTCTTCGGTGAGTTCGAGGGGGAAGCCGTAAGTATCGTACAGACGGAACGCCTGTTTTCCGCCGATGACCGTCTCCGCAACGTACGCGGGATCGCTCTTTTTCATGAACTCGTTCTTGCGCACGATCCCCGCCACGCATTTGTCGAACTCGCGGATTCCCTTTTCAAGCGTCGCTTCGAACCGCTCCGCTTCCTTGCGGATCTCGTCCAGAACGTACGCCTCTTTCTCTCTGAGAAGCGGATACGCCTCGTCGTACACCTCTTCGATGAAGATCTTCGCGCAGTCGCACATCGCCTCGGACGCGATCCCAAGACTTCTGCAATAGCGGATCGCGCGCCGCATCAGTCGGCGCAGGATATACCCCGCGCCCGTGTTGGACGGCAGAATCCCGTTCACGTCTCCGATGAGCATGACCGTCGTGCGGGTATGGTCCGCGACGATCCGCATCGCTTTGCGCGCCTCTTCGTCCGCGTCGTAGCTCTTACCGGACAGCGATTCCAGCTTCGCGACGACGGGCAGGAAGAGGTCGGTTTTGTATCCGTCGTCCAATCCGTTGAGGAAGAGCAGCATTCTGTCCAGCCCGAATCCCGTATCGACGTTCTTGTTTTCCAGCGGCTCGTAGCCGCTTTCCGTCTTGCGGTACTGCATGTACACGTCGTTCCCGATCTCAACGTATCCGTCGGGGAAGTTCGCGTTCTCCGCAACGGGATAGAACCACTCGTTGTCCGGTCCGCAGGGCGTTCCGACCGTACCTTCGAGCTCCCACCAATTATCGCTCTTCGGCAGATAAAAGACGTGTTCGGGTTTGATTCCCAGCCCTTTGAGAAGCTCCGCCGTCTCCTCGTCGCGCGGAACGCGCTCGTTTCCCTCGAACACCGTCGAGCAGAGTTTTTCGCCCTCCAATCCGAATACTTCGGTCAGAAGCTCGAACGTCCACGCCGTCTTTTCCTTTTTGAAATAGTCGCCGAGCGACCAGTTCCCCATCATCTCGAAGAAGGTGAAGTGCGACGCGTCGCCGACGGCATCGATGTCCACCGTTCTCACGCAACCCTGCACGTTGCACAGGCGCGTCTTGCCCGAAGGGTGTTTCTTGCCGAGCAGATAGGGCATCAGCGGCTGCATGCCCGCCACGTTGAACATGACGCCCGTGCTCCCGTCCCCGATCAGCGAGACCGCGCCGATATTGACGTGCCCCTTCCCTTCGTAAAAGGACAGCCATTTGTTTCTCAGTTGTTTGGAAGTAATTTTCATGATTCGCCTCTCCCGTAATTCCGCGTTTATTGTAGTCCTTGTTTCGCCGTTTGTCAATCGCTTTTCAGTCGATTTTTTCAAGCGAATACCCGTCTTTTCCGTCTTTGATCGCATAGCCGAGCGCGCGGAGCTCGTCGCGGAGCTCGTCCGATTTTTTCCAATTCTTTTCGGCGCGCGCCGCCTTTCTCTCCTCCGCGAGCGCGCGGACGGGCTCGGGAATTTCGTCCGCGCCGTACCGCGCCAGATACTCCGCCGCAGGCTTTTTGAACAGTCCGAGCAGGGCGTAGGTCTCCTTGATCTGATTGGTCAGACGCCGCGCGCGCGGATTCCCCGCTTCGAGCTCGCGCCGCACCTCTTTGAAATATCCGTACAGATCGGACAGCGCCAGCGCCGTATTGAAATCGTCGCTCATCGCGCGGTCGAACTTATCGTCGATCTCCTTTTCCTTGCCCGTCTCGTCGGGAAACGCCTCCTCCGCCCGTTTGATGAGCGCGTAAAATCTGCGCAGATGCTCTTCCGCGTCGGGAAAGAGATTGTCCGTAATATTGACGTCGTTTTTATAATTGTTGGAGAGCAACGCGAATTTGATCGCGTCGGAAGAGTATTGACGAAGCAGATCTTCGAGCAGAAGGCTGTTTCCGAGCGACTTGCTCATCTTCTGTCCGTTCACCTTGATCAATCCGTTGTGCGTCCAATATCTGACGAACCGCTTCCCCGTGAGCGCCTCCGTCTGCGCGATCTCGTTTTCGTGATGGGGGAACACGAGGTCTCTGCCGCCGCCGTGAATGTCGATCTGATCGCCGAACGCCGCGCGGTTCATCGCGGAACATTCGATATGCCAGC
>CAMGEK010000077.1 GCA_946055105.1 uncultured Clostridia bacterium | reverse complement strand
AATGATACAATTTTCCACTGATTAGATAATTTGTCCCATTTGTTAAATAAGCTTATAAATTTGTTTTTTAAGTTGTTGTTTTTTTCTTCCATAATTGTTCTCCTTAAAATAAAAAGTGCGTCTACCGAAGTAAACGCACAAAAAACGCAAACTCCGATAGTCGCCAAACCAACTGAAGAGCAAGAACAAATCTACGCTATATCCAGTAGGAATTTGCATTTTTATCAAATTCATTATGAATATAACGCAAAAAATATAATTATCTAAAAAGATAAAAATAGTCCTTGCCTAATTTATTCAGTTGGTTTGGCATAATTAGTATATCATAAACAAAAAGATTTATCAAGTAGTTTTGCGTGGATAAAAGAAAACTCGACTTGCTAAAAGTCGAGTTTTACAAAGTTTTCAATTTAAATCCCTAAGAGTGACGCCCATTTGCCCTCTTTTTTCTTACGAAGATTCCTTTAACGGATCATATTCAGAAAATATTCGTGTAACCGAAGGTCGTCCGTCAGTTCGGGATGAAACGCCGTCGCCAGCATGTTCCCCTGCCGCGCGGCGACGATCTTTCCGTCTACGCGCGCAAGCTCTTCCGCACCTTCCCCGACGCGCTCGATATACGGCGCGCGGATAAACACCGCGGGCAGTTTGCCGATCCCTTTCACTTCCGTATCCGTGCGGAACGAGCCGAGTTGCCGACCGTATGCGTTGCGCCTGACCGTCACGTTCATCGTTCCGACGTAAACGTTTCCGTCGTTACTGATCTTTTCCGCCAAAAGAATCAGTCCCGCGCACGTTCCGAACACGGGCATACCGCCCGCGATCGCCGCTCTGACGGGTTCCATCAGCCCCTCTTCGCGCAGAAGTTTTCCTTGTACCGTCGATTCGCCGCCCGGAAGCACGAGTCCGTCCAGACCGTCCGTAAAGTGCGCGAGACGGCGGATTTCCGTCGTCTCCGCGCCGAGCGCGTTCAATGCTCGCTCATGCTCGATAAACGCCCCTTGCAGGGCGAGAATCCCGATTTTCATTGCATTATTTTCCTCTTTCCGCCATCAGAAGTTGAATTTCCTGTTCGTTGATGCCGACCATCGCCTCGCCCAGATCCTCCGAAAGTTCCGCCAGAATTTTGGGATTTTCGTAGTTGGTGACCGCCTGAACGATCGCGCGCGCGCGTTTTGCGGGGTTGCCCGATTTGAAGATCCCGCTCCCGACGAAAACGCCCTCTGCGCCGAGTTGCATCATCAGCGCGGCGTCCGCAGGCGTCGCGACGCCGCCCGCCGCAAAGTTGACGACGGGAAGCTTTCCGTTCTCGTGGACGTAAGACACCAGCTCGTAGGGCACGCGAAGCTGTTTCGCCTCCTCGAACAATTCGTCCTCGCTCATGGAGACGATCTTGCGAATGGCGGACATCATCATCCGCATGTGGCGCACAGCCTGCACGACGTCGCCCGTACCCGGTTCGCCTTTGGTGCGGATCATCGCCGCGCCTTCCGCGATCCGACGGAGCGCCTCGCCGAGATCTTTCGCTCCGCAGACAAAGGGCACGTCGAATTTGTTTTTGTCGATATGATATACGTCGTCGGCGGGAGACAACACTTCGCTTTCGTCGATATAATCGATCTCGATCGCCTGCAAAATCTGCGCTTCCGCGAAATGCCCGATACGGCACTTCGCCATGACCGGAATGGAGACCGCGTCCTGAATCCCTTTGATCATCTTCGGATCGGACATGCGGGACACCCCGCCCGCCGCGCGGATGTCCGCAGGAATGCGTTCGAGCGCCATAACCGCGCACGCGCCCGCCTCTTCCGCGATTTTCGCCTGCTCGGGCGTCGTAACGTCCATGATGACGCCGCCTTTCAGCATTTGCGCCAGATTTTTGTTGAGTTCCCAACGTTGATTCGTAACTGCCATTTTTCGTACCTCTTTCGGTTCTGAAAACCGTATTTCCGCATCATTATATCATGATTATACCGACAAGTCAAACAATTCCGACAGGATTTTTCATAAAAATATATATTTCATATAGGAATTATAGGTTACATCAAGCGACGCGCTTGCAAACGCGGTCTGAGGAATCGGAGCAACGCGCTTGAAAACGCGTTCGGCGGGAGGCGGGTTATAGAAAATGAAGGAAACGAAACAGGCGCGATTCGGCGGGAGAAAAGCCTCGTTTGCGGAAGAGAAACGTCCCGTTCGGCGGGAGCGGCGCTTCGGATACGAAAGCGCGGTCAAAAAAAGAAAGCGCGCGCTTTCCGAAGAACACACGGTCAGCGCGCGAAAAAATTGCGAACGATTTCTGCAATTTTGCTCTTATAGACGACGTTGTTTCCGCCCGAAAAACAGAGCGGCGGATAGACGACGCACCACCAATTATCTCCCGCGCCCGAACCGAGCTCGACGATGAGCGCGTCGTACACGCCTGCGGGCAAGGCGACGTTTTCATAGACGCGCGTCGGAAACGCTTCCCTTCGCAGACTCGCGCGCGCGCCGTAGGAAAACCCCTCTTCCGCAAGTTTTTTTTCTGCAACCGTTCCGATTTCTCCGAGACGGCTTCCGATCTCCGCCATCGCTTCCGCCTTGGTATCGCACTGCGCGACGATCGGCGTCAGGTACGCCACCACCTCGTCCCTTACGAGATATTTGACCGCCTGCGCTTCTGCCGCGTTGGAATCGGAGCGGATATGTACGCGCAGGTACGCCCCCGTCTCCTCCTGTCCGTTCGTTCCGCATAAAAGCGCGATCGCCGCGCAAACCGCGATCAAAAATACGCAAATGATCGATTTTTTCATAGAGCCCTCCGTCGTTGCGAAAGTTATTGCCCTATGAGCGCATTTTTATACTTGTAACCGACGGATTTTTATTTCAGCGCGATCGTCCAGTTGGAATTGGAGACCTGCACGAGTTCAAATTTTCTTTTGTCGAAAAACTCGTAAGATTTCTTCACGCCGTAATCTCTGAAATCGAATTGGGGATACGCCTGATAGATTTTCGTAGCCACCCATTCCAGCGAACACGCCCCGTTTTTCTGCGCAAGAAGATTGGCGACCGTCCGTTCGATCGCGCTCTTCGGCACTTTCGCAACCGTTTTCGTCTTTTCTTCCGCGCCGTCCGCTTTGAGTCTGCGCTCTTTTTTCTCCGTCTCCGCTTCCCTCTTGTCAGGATCGGAAGTCGTCTTTTTCGGTTTTTTCGACGCCGATTTGCGCTCTTCGGTTTCCGCGCCGTCCGCTTCGCCCATGAGGAAAAATCTGTCGCATGCCTTGACGAAGGATTGCGGCGTCTTTTTCTCGCCCGCGCCGATGACGAAAATATTCGACTCTTTCAGCCGCTTCGCAAGCCCCGTAAAGTCGCTGTCGCTGGACATGATACACATGGCGTTCACGTTTCCGCTGTACAGAATATCCATCGCGTCAATGACCATGCGGGAATCGGTCGCGTTCTTTCCCGAAGTATAGGTGTATTGCTGTACGGGAATGAGCGAAAAATCGTTTACAAGCTCCCGCCAGCCCTTCGATTGATCGCGCGTGAAATCGCCGTACATTCTCCGATAGGTCACCTTGCCGAGCGCGATCAGCTTTTGTTCCAGATCGCTCATGTATGCCGCCGATACGTTATCCGTGTCGATGAGCAGCGCGATCGTCAGATTTTCTTCGTTCATTCCCATTTCCTCCCGTCTGAAAACGTTCCCGTAATCACGCCGCCGCCGAGGCATTGCGTCTCGTCGTAGAGCACGGCGTACTGTCCTTCCGTCACCGCCCGTTGCGGTTGCCCGAATACGATTTTCAGAGATCTTTCTCCCGTTCTCGTCACCCGCACGTCCTGTTCCGATTGTCGGTAACGGAATTTCGCTTTACAGAGAAATTCCCGCTCCGACGGCGGAAAGGGAATGAAATTCATTCCTTCCACGAAACAGCCGTCCGAATAGAGCGGTCGCTCGTCCCCGTGCGAAACGTACAGAACGTTCTTTTCCAGATCTTTTCTGACGACGAACCATCTGCCGTCTTCGCCCTTTTTCCCGCCGAGATCGAGCCCGCGGCGCTGACCGATGGTATAATACATGAGCCCGAGATGTTCGCCCGCTTCCCGACCGTCCAACGTCAGAATTTTACCCGGCCGAGCGGGTAAATAGGTCTGCAAAAATTTACGGAAATTGCGTTCCCCGATAAAACAGATGCCCGTCGAGTCCTTTTTCTTCGCCGTCGCCAAGCCGTTTTTCAGAGCGAGCGCGCGCACTTCCGATTTCGGCAACTCCGCAAGCGGGAACAACACCCCGTCGAGCTGTTCCTGCGAAAGCTGATTGAGAAAATACGTCTGATCTTTATTCTCGTCCCGCGCTTTGAGCAGACGGTGTACGCCGTTCTCGTGTGAAATCCCGCAATAGTGCCCCGTCGCGATCAGATCCGCGCCCAGCTCTTTCGCATACCGCTTGAACGGTCCGAATTTGATCTCCCGATTGCAGAGCACGTCCGGATTGGGCGTTCTGCCCGCGCGGTACTCTTCGAGAAAATAAGAAAACACCCGTTCCATGTGTTCGCGCGCAAAATTGACCGTATAATACGGAATATCGAGCAAGCCGCAAACTCTGCGGACGTCCTCGAAGTCCTCTTCGGCGGTACAGGCGCCGTTTTCGTCCGTCTCTTCCCAATTCTTCATAAAGAGACCGATCACGCGGTACCCCTGTTCTTTCAAAAGAAGCGCCGCAACCGAGCTGTCAACGCCGCCGCTCATGCCGACGACGACCGTTTTCTGCGCCATGGAACCTCCCTCCGAAAAATTTTTCTTACATTTTACCATAATCGACTGAAAAATGAAAGCTTTTTTGCGAAAGATGTGCTATAATATGTTTTGCAGACGAGCGACGACGGTTTTTGCGTTATAAAAGACTCTGTGCCCGTGGTGGAATTGGATACCATAAAGGCCTCCGACGCCTTCGGTCCGGGTTCGAGCCCCGGCGGACACACCAAAAAACAGCCTCAAAAGGCTGTTTTTTTTGCGTCCGTCTGCGGCGAGAACCCGCGGTTCGACCCGCCGTTCCGTTTTACCTGTTTTTTGTGTTCCCCTTCGTAACGGCGGCACGAGCGCTCTGCGCGAAGTAGCCCCGGCGCAAAAAACAGCCTGAAAAGGCTGTTTTTTTTGCGTCCGTCTGCGGCGAGAACCCGCGGTTCGCCCCGCCGTTCCGCTTTGCCTGATTTTTACGTTCCCCTTCGTAACGGCGGCACGAGCGCTCTGCGCGAAGTAGCCAAGGCGAGAACCCGCGGTTCGCCCCGCCGTTCCGTTTTGCTTGTTTTTACGTTCCCCTTCGTAACGGCGGCACGAGCATTTCCAGCTCGGATTTAGCCGATCCAGCTACCGCAGCGACCTATCTCAGGTTAACTTATAAAAACTACTATTGGAAACGGAGCTA
>CAMGEK010000076.1 GCA_946055105.1 uncultured Clostridia bacterium | reverse complement strand
GACTCATCGAAGTCAACCATACCGCAAAAGTTTCCACGCCGAAAATTCATGAAAAAGAAATCGTTCGGCTCGAAGGCGACGAAGTCCCCTCTCTGCTCGACGCGGCGGAATACGGAAGCGGACTTTCCCGCCATGCAAACGGTTATCATGAAAAGACGAAAATCAGGGATTGCGCGATTCTGACGCTCTTCCTCGGAACGGGAATCCGTATCTCCGAACTTGTCGGACTCAACGACGAGAGCATCGATTTTTCAAACAATTCGTTTGTCGTGACCAGGAAAGGCGGCAATCAGGCGATCCTCTACTTTTCAGAGGAAGTCGGCGACACGCTCGCCGCGTATCTTGCGCAAAAAGAGGAAGATCCTCGCGTGCCGCCCGAAGAACACGCCCTGTTCCTGTCCTTACAATATCGCCGCATCACCGTCAGAGCCGTCGAAAATCTCGTCAAAAAATATGCGAAAATCGTGACGCCGCTGAAAAAAATCACTCCGCACAAACTGCGTTCGACGTACGGTACGGCGCTCTATCGCGAAACCGGAGACATTTATATCGTCGCGGACGTCCTCGGACATCGGGACGTCAATACCACCAGAAAACATTATGCGGCGATCACCGAGGACAATCGGCGGTCGGTCGCGGGAAAAGTGCACCTGCACAAGGAGGACACCTGACTGCCGTATGGAGAAACGGGAAGGAATCTACGTCATACAACCGATCGAGGACGACCGCTATCGGATTCTGCACGATGAAATCGTATCGTTGATCGACAGCGCGGGCGCGCTCTACGCGGGAACGATCTATCAAAATATCAGAGAGGTCAATCCCGCCACTTACGTCGGCGAAGGAAAGCTCGAAGAACTGCGAACCCGTCTCGAAGGGCTCGAACTCACCGTACTGTTTAACGGCGATCTCACTCCTTCCCAGACGCTGAATATTTCCGCCGCGCTGGACGGGCGGAAAGTCATTGACAGAACTACTCTGATTTTAGATATATTTGCGCTTCGCGCGCAGAGCAGCGAAGGAAAAATTCAGGTAGAGCTGGCGCAGTTGAAATATCTGTATCCGCGCCTGAAAGGCAAGGGCGTCGCGCTTTCCAGACTCGGCGGCGGAATCGGAACGCGCGGTCCGGGCGAAACGCAACTCGAAACGGATCGCAGACATATCCGTACGCGCATTCACGCGTTGGAGGCAAAACTTGCCGAAACGGAAAAAAGGCGCGCCATGCAGACGGAGCGCCGCAAAAAAGACGGCGTGCGCACCGTCGCGCTCGTCGGCTATACCAATACGGGCAAATCTACGCTTCTGAACGCTCTGACGGGCGCGGACGTCCTTGCGAAAGACGCGCTCTTCGCAACGCTCGATCCGACCGCGCGGTCGTTCAGCGTCGAAGGCGTCGAATTTCTTTTGGTCGACACGGTCGGCTTCTTACAGGATCTCCCCCATCATCTCATCGAAGCGTTCCGTTCTACGCTGGAAAGCGCGCTGAACTGCGATCTCGCGCTCATCGTTTGCGACGCGGCGGGAGAGTTCCGACTTCAACTTGAAACGACTCTGAATACTCTGCGCGATATGAATTTTCATTCCCCCTATCTCGTGGTGATGAATAAATGCGATCTTCTCGCCGAACACGATTTTCCGAAAGACTGCGTCTGCATCAGCGCGCGGGAGGGAAAGGGTTTGGAAGAATTAAAGCGTCGGATATTCGACGCGTTGCGGGAAGAATTTCTTGTAACGGATTTCTTCGTTCCTTATGCCGAAATGTCCGCTTACGCTCCGTTGCGGCCGCTGATCGCTGAACGGAATATCGAATATACGGACGACGGAGCTAAAATTTCCGCCGTCGTTCCGACCGTTCATGCGGACAAGTTGAAAGCTTTCCTGAAAAGACGGTCTTAATCTCTCAGTCTCAGAAAAAAGCGTTCGGCGATTGCCGAACGCTTTTTGAATCGGAATGAAAAACAACCGCAATTCCGACGGATTGTTGTACGAAGCGCGAAATTATAATTCGGAATAGACCGTTTTTCCGCAGACGACGGTCATAAGCACGTTGAAATCCCGATCGAGCACGGTAAAGTCCGCCTGTTTCCCCTTCTCAATGCTCCCCGTCCGATCATAGACGCCGAGCAGTTTCGCAGGATTCTTCGTCGCAAAATCCACCGCCGTTTCCAACGGTACGCCGACTTCCCGAACCATGTTCCGGATCGCGACGTTCATCTTTAATACGCTTCCCGCGAGCGTTCCGTCCGCAAGGCGCGCCTGTCCGTCCTTTACGTAGACTTTCTGACCGCCGAGTTCGCTCTCTCCGTCGCCGCAGCCTTTCGCGCGGATTGCGTCCGTGATCAACGTGAGTTTGTCTTTCGGCTTATTCTTCACGAGCAATCTGATCGCGTCGAAACTGACGTGTACGCCGTCCGCGATGAGTTCGCAGTTCAGATCGTCGTACAGCATCGCGCTCCCCGCCAGACCGATCTGACGGTGTTTGCAGGGCGACTGCGCGTTGAACGTATGCGTGACGCTCCTCGCGCCGCTTGCGATTGCCCGCCGCACGTCCTCCGCCGTCGCCGCGGAATGTCCCAAAGATGCGACGATTCCCTTTTCGGAAAGGTGGCTTACGAGCGATTCCGCGCCCTTCTCCTCGGGTGCGATCGTTACGATTTTGATCTTTCCGCCGCTCGCACGGTCGTACTTGTCGAATTGCGAGACGTCCGGTTCCGCGATATATTCTCTCGGCTGAGCCCCCGCAAATGCGGGAGAGATAAACGGTCCTTCCAGATGCACGCCCAGAACGCGGGCTCCGTCCTCGCCGACGTAGCCCGCGACCGCTTCGAGAGCCTTTCGGATATTCTCTTCGCTCTGCGTCATGGTCGTAGCGAGAAATCCCGTCGTACCCTCTTTCGCAAGCGTCCTGCCGATCGTCTGCAACGCCTCGCCGCTTGCGTCCATCGCGTCGCAACCGCCTGCGCCGTGAACGTGGACGTCGATAAATCCGGGCAACAAAAGCGCGCCTTCGGGCAGTACGGTTTCGCTTCCCTCCGCATTGCCGATCGCGACAATCCTCTCGTGAAAGGAGACGTCCGTTCTGACGAAACCGACGCCGTCCAGATAAGTTGTTACGTTTTTGAAAGTTTTCAAAGTAATGCCGCCGCCTCTTTATCGATGATCACCGTTACGTCCTTATGGCGTTGCAGAATGCTTGCGGGGCAGCTCTCCGTCACTTCGCCGCGAATCATCGCCTTGACCGCCTCGGCTTTGTTTTTCCCGTTCGCCAAAAGTAGAATTTTCTTCGCCTGCATGACGTCCGCAATCCCCATCGTGATCGCTTTCGTCGGAACGTCCTCGATCTTATCGAACAGACGCGCGTTATCGCGGATCGTACTCTCTTCCAACTCTACGACGTGCGTATGTCCTTCAAAGGGCGATCCCGGTTCGTTGAATCCGATGTGCCCGTCGCTCCCCAACCCCAGAAGCTGAATATCCTGCGGAGCCTCTTTCAGAAGCGCGGTATAGCGTTCGCACTCCTTATCCATATCCTCCGCGACGCCGCTCGGAACGTTGGTGTTGCGTTTATCGACGTTCACGTGATCGAACAGTTGCGTATTCATGAAATAGCGGTAGCTTTGCGGATTCTCGCCGTCCAGTCCCTCGTATTCGTCCAGATTGACCGTACGGATCTTTTCAAAACTGATTTCTCCGCTCTGATTGCGTCTGACGAGACGTTGATACACGCCGATCGGCGTCGATCCCGTCGCGAGTCCGAGCGTCGCGCACGGATTGCTTTTTACGACTTCCGCAATCAGGTCCGCACCCTTTTCGCTCATTTCTTCATAGTTTTCTACGATGATGATTTCCATTGTCTTCTCCTTCGCTTTTATTCGTATCTGATCGTCCGCGTTACGGTGACGTTGCCGTAAGGCGGAACTTCGATTACGCCGTCTTTTGTTGCAAATTCCTCCGTCTCTCCTTCCCGATCGGGAAAATTCTGCCAAGGCTCGACGCACAGCATTTTCGCGCCGTGCGGTCTCCATAGCACCAGCTTTTCCGATTGCGGAAAGCGCACTTCCGCAACCGCCTTTTTCGTCTCTTTTCTTCGCAACAAGACGCCGCGCGAGCGCAACTTGTCAAAACAGACGGAATTGCCGTCGTCGAGAAGAAAAGTATCGAGATCCAACGTTTTCCCCTCTCCCATGAACAGAGTTTCCCCCGTCAGGAAACCGTCGTCGTCTGTAAGCAGGCTTTCAAACCGTTCTTCTTTTTCAAATAGAAGCTCGTAGCGGTTCGGTTCGTCCTCCAAGGCGAACGAATCGTGCCCGCCGCAGGAAAACGACAGCGGCGACGCGCTCGGATTGCGCACCTCGTACGCGATAGAAAGCGCGCCCCGTTCAATCCGATATACGACGTCCAACGTAAAATCAAACGGATACGCCGCCCGCGTGCGTTCGTCGGACGTAAGACGGTATCGGAGAGAAGACTCCGTCCTTTCGTACAGCGTGAAGCGGGAGGATTTCGCGATTCCGTGTTTCGGGCACGGATAAACCGTGCCCCCGACGCGCATAGCGCATGCGCCGCACACGGGGAACAAGACGGGAGCATGTCCCTGCCATGCGCCGTTTCCGTTCTGCCAGAGCCGTTCCCGCCCGTTATATTTTACGCTGAGAAGCTCCGCGCCAAGATCGGTCGCCGTAAGTTCAAAATTTTCGTAGCGAAGAGAATGATTCATACGGTATCAATAAAAACCCGTCCACGCCCAACGGTCGGAAGATTCGTCTTTCTCCCAGACTGCCGTCAAAGGCAGGTTGTCGCCTCTGTCCCAGGTTCCGTTCGTCACGGCGGTATCCGTTCCCGTAATCACCCATTTGACGAACGTATAGCCGTAACAGCTCGGCGTATACAAATTAAACGTAGTATCGAACGTGACGGTCTGCGTTTTGGAGGAAATCGTTGCGTAACGGTCGTTTGCAAGCGTTCCGAGATCGTAAGTAATCGTGTAGTTGTTCGGCGTTTCCATAGCGTTGACCGTAAAGCTCTTCGTAATGTTCGTAAAGTCCGCGCTTTCCCAGACGACCGTATAGCCCGTCTTTGCCTGCGGTCTGGGTATATCGGTGAGCGTTCCGCCCTCGACGACCGTTTTCACCACCGGGGCGCAACCTGTCTGAATAAACGTGACGGTCAAAGGATCGGCATACACCGCCGTCAACGTAACGTTCTCCGCAATCTTCCAGACGCCCTTCTGCGCTATGCCCGTTTCGTCTGCTCGCTTCCAATAAGAGAACGTATAATCGCCCGTCTCCGTCGGAACCGCCAACGTATAATTCGCGTCGTAAGTTACCGTCTGCGTATTGCTTTGCAGGGAGCCGTGATCGGCAACGTAAGTAATCGTGTAGTCGTTCGGCGTTTCCACTGCGTGGACGGTAAAATCCGCCCGAACGTCCGAGTAATCGCTCACGTCCCATCCGACGGTATAGCCCGTTCTGTCTTTCGGAGTGGGTATATCGGTGAGCGTTCCGCCCTCGGAGACCGTTTTCACTACGTCCTCCTGTCCCGACTGTACGAACGTGACCGTGTACATCTTTCCTTCGCCCTCT
>CAMGEK010000075.1 GCA_946055105.1 uncultured Clostridia bacterium | reverse complement strand
GGGGGACAGGCGCAATGGGGGAGCCGCTTGTTCAGTTGTTGAGTAAAAATAATAATGTGACCGTAACAAGTCGGCAAATGAAACCAGCCCAGCGAAATTTAACCTATATTCAAGGGAATGCAAAAGACAGTGATTTCATAAATAGTTTATTGAAAGATGGTTATGATATAATCATTGATTTTATGATTTATACTACTGAGCAATTTCGACAGAGGATTAATGAATTTCTTATCAATTGCAAGCAATATTTCTTTTTTAGTTCTAGTAGGGTATATGCAAACAATAAGGGTGGCAAGATAACGGAAGATTCGCCGAGATTGCTGGATACCACGACAGATGAAGCTTATTTGAAGACAGATGAATATGCCTTAGCCAAAGCCCGTCAGGAAAACATATTGCAAGAAAGCGGGAGAACGAATTGGACTATTATTCGACCGTATATAACATTTAACAGCCAGCGATTGCAACTCGGGGTTTATGAAAAAGAACAGTGGCTGTATCGAGCCTTAAAGGGTAGAACGATTGTACTGCCTGAAGATATAGCAAAATCCAGGACAACCTTAACGTATGGCTTGGACGTTGCTAAATCCATAGAAAAATTAGTCGGTAATTGGCGCGCGCTGGGAGAAACGTTTCATATCACAACGAGCGAAAGTAGGACATGGGAAGAAATTTTACAAATTTATGCCGATGCCTTAGAGGGGCTTACAGGTATGCGTCCTAAAATAAAATATACGGCAGATTCAGAACAATTGCAAACAATTTTGAATGAATATCAGATAAAGTACGACAGGTTGTATGATCGTGAGTTCGATAATTCCAAAATTATTAATGCGTCCGGCATCAACAATTTTATGAAAATTGAGGAAGGAATTCGGTTTTGTCTTAGCGAGTTTATTAAATCACCGTTATTTTTTAATATTAATTGGAAATATGAGGCGTGGGCAGATAGAATATCCGGGGAAAAGACAAAGTGGAAAGAAATTAACGGATTTAAGAAGAAACTCAAATATTTTTTACATTATCATGAGATATTTTGATTCTGCACGGCGGTTGTCAGTTGCAACCGCCGTGAGTTCATATAACCGCCCTTTTTAGAGACAATAGTTGTAAAAATAGGTCATAGGTTCATGCATAACATAAAAAGTGAAAAAACGAAAATGTTTCTTAAGGTGCTGTCTGTCGGATTGCGGGCATAAAATAATCCGAAGTCGGAGGTGCGGAGATGGACAGACTGAAACTCAATTACAGGTTTCACAATCCCAATCCTACGAATGAAGAACTGACGCGCGCGCTCTTGCGCGTCTGTATCGACGCAAACGAAAAAAAAGCGGAACGCGCGATTCGTGAAAGCGCAATCCGCGAGCGCGCTATGCGTCCTTGTACGGTGGGCGAAAAACCGACGACGGACGAACTTACGCGCTCCCTCGTCGGGAAGTCGGCGTCCGAGAACGGAACGTAACGTTCTTATATCGCCGTGTGAGATAGAAGAGAGACGGGTTCGAGTTCTTTCGGCGTAAACCCGAAAAATTTCTTTGAAGTACTTGAATTTCGCGAAAAAATCTGATAAAATAAAAGAAAAAAACGAGAGGTAATTCTTATGGACAGATTAAAAGGGAAAGTGGCAGTCGTTACCGGTTCCACCAGCGGAATCGGCATCGGAATCGCGCGTTTGTTCGCGGCGGAAGGTGCGAAAGTGGTCGTCTGCGGCAGACGTCAGGAGAAGGGACAGGCGGTCGTCGACCGGATCGTTAACGACGGCGGCGAGGCGTGCTATCATTTTATGGACATTACGGCGACGGAGAGCATCGAACAGCTGTTCAAAGACACCGCGGAGAAATACGGCAAGATCGATATTCTTGTCAATAATGCGGCGAACGTCGCGTTGAAAGACGGACGCGTGGACGAGCTTACGCTCGAAATGTGGGACAGCATCTTCCAGAGCGATATGCGCGGAACGTTCTTCGCCACCAAGAGCGTATTGCCCTATTTGCAGAAGAACGGCGGAGGTTCCATCATCAATATCGGTTCTATGGCGTCGTGCAGCGGCGATCTGAGTTCCACCGCATACGCCTGCGCCAAAGCCGGCGTGGACAAGCTTACGCAATATACCGCATTGCAGTACGGGAAACAGAATATCCGTTGCAACTGCGTGCGCCCGGGGCTCATCGTCACGCCCGAAAACGACGCGCACGTTCCGCAGATACTCAAAGATATCTTTACGAGCAATATCATGGTCAACCGCTACGGCTGTCCCGAAGACATCGGCTATATGTGCGTATACCTTGCGTCCGACGAGAGCGCCTATGTGACGGGACAGATCGTCAACGTAGACGGCGGTCTCAATTCCCACGTTTCCACCGTCGCGCAGTTCCGTCAGCTCAATTCGCGGACCTGGTAATCTGAAAACAACCGATAAGCCCCGAATGTTCGGGGCTTATTTATTTGCCTCTGCCACAGTCCTCGGTTGCTCTGTTTCCTCTTCGCGGGATATATGATAAAATACGGTGCGGTTTGCTCGGTAATAGACCGGAGAGGGGGCGTCGCCTATAAACGCTTTTCTTTCTTGGATTGATTTTCGACAAAGAGAACAAATACTTCCTCCAATCTACCGCAGAGCGTGACGTAGCCATATTTTATATCAAAAATTTTATCACCGTACGGGAATCGTTTCCCGCCCTCACGACATAAAGTAATATCGGAATGACGATTTGTCGTAGGAGCGTGAAATGAACGTCGCGGCGTATTGCAGGGTATCGACGGATAAAGAAAACCAACTAAACAGCTTAGAGGCGCAGAAACGATTCTTTTCGGAATACGCCGAACGCACGGGGGACAACCTCGTAAGGCTCTACGCCGACGAGGGGATTTCCGGCACGAAGATCAAAAACCGCAAGGAATTTCTGCGCATGATGTCCGACGCGGAGAGAGGACTGTTCGATATGGTCGTCGTCAAGGATATTTCCCGCTTTGCGAGAAACACGGTCGATCTGTTGCAGAATATCCGCAAATTAAAGGCTCTCGGGATCGAAACGCAGTTTCTGACGGCGAATATGACGAGCATGGGCAACAGCGAATTTGTGTTAACCATCTTCGGCGCGCTTGCGCAGGAGGAGAGCGCGAACACTTCCAAGCGCGTCAAGTTCGGCAAGCGCGTGAACGCCGAAAAGGGGAAAGTTCCCAATCTCGTCTACGGCTACGACAAGACGATAGGCGAATACTTCGATCTTTCAATCAACCGAATCGAGGCGGAAACCGTGCGCAATATCTTCCGCTGGTACGCGGAAGAGGGGTATGGCGCGGCGAAGATCGCGGGGCTGCTCAATGACCGCAACTTAAAAACCAAGCGCGGCTGCAAATGGTCGTCGGTCGCCGTCTGCCGAATCCTGACCAACGAACTCTACACGGGCAAGATCATCAACGGCAAACAGGAAGTTGCCGACTTTCTGACGGGCAAGCGCAAGAAAAAGGACAAGGAAGAATGGGTAGTAGTCGAACGTCCCGAACTCAAAATCATAGAGGAGGAGACTTTCGGCAAGACGCAGGGAATCATGGCGGAGAGGGGAAAGATTTTTAAGCTGGACAAGGAACGGCAGAGCAACAAACATCTCTTTTCCACGCTGATTAAGTGCAAGGAGTGCGGTTGGTCGTACCGCCGTACCGAGCGAAAATACAAAAACACCTACGTGCGCTGGGTGTGTTCGGGCAGGAATGCAAAGGGTTCGGAGAGTTGTTCCAACGCCGCGACGGTCGAAGAGGGCGAGCTCGTTTCCGTTCTCACGCGGTATTTTGCCCGTCTGCTCGCCGAAAAAAAGGGGATCGTCGCTCACGTCGTCGGCGAGTTTGAACGGATCTATCAAGCGAAAGACGACAACGTAAATTACGAAAAAGAGCTCAAAGCCGAGCTGGAAAAGTTGCAGAATGCGCGGAAAAAATATATGGATCTGTATGCCGACGATCTCATCTCGCGCGAGGAGCTCAACCGGAAAATCGGCGGCAGCAGAAAGAGAATCGAACAGCTTGAAAACGAGCTGAAAACGGTTTCCGATCAGATCATCGGGCGCGATCGGCTGGAAAGTATCCTTACAAAGACCTTCAAGGAGATCGAAGATATTGCCGACGTATCGCAGATGACGAACGCGCAACTGAAAAAAATCGTGCGGAAAATCGAGGTCGACAGGTGCGGAAACGTGGATATTTACCTGAAACCGTTCGGCGAGCCGGGGGTGGGCGAAACCGTTCCGAATATACACGACCGTACATAAAGACGTAACGGAGCGGTTAAAATATCTGGATTACGATCTCTATGAGCGCGTCAAGGCGGTATTGGAACGCAATCTGCGGGAGCGACATATTCGCGGCGGGAGCGCTACGAAGAAAAAATACGAAAGATTGCACCGTCTGCGCGGAAAAAGTCGAAAACCGTCGAACAGACGGGAATTTTAACGGATTTTCACATTCAGTTCTTGTCATTTTCCGTCGACTGTGGTATAATAACAAAAACGCGTATAGCAAAAACGACGGAAAAAATTTATGGCGAAATTATTGGGAATCGACGTCGGATCGACGACGGTAAAAGTTTGCGTGACGGAAGAGGACGGAACCGTTCTCTATACCTCGTATGTGCGTCACTATTCGCGCGTCAGGGAATGCGTGCTCGGAGAATTGGAAAAGATCCGTTCTTACGGAACGCGGTATCGCGCATGTATTACGGGTTCGGCGGGGCTCGGACTTGCGCAACGCGGCAAGATCGCGTTCGTGCAGGAGGTGCAGGCCGCGTTCGGCGCGATCAGAAAATACTATCCTGACGCGGACGCGGCGGTGGAACTCGGCGGCGAGGACGCGAAAATCATCTTCATTACGGGCGGAACGGAACAGCGCATGAACGGAAGCTGCGCAGGCGGAACGGGCGCGTTCATCGACCAGATGGCGACGTTGCTCGATCTGAGCGTGAGCGAGATGGACGAACTCGCGTTGCGCGCCGAAAAAGCGTATCCCATCGCCTCCCGTTGCGGCGTATTCGCGAAGTCGGATATTCAGCCGTTGCTCAATCAGGGCGCGAAAAAAGAGGATATCGCCGCGTCCATCTTTCAGGCGGTCGTCGATCAGACGGTGTCGGGGCTCGCGCAGGGCAGACGGATTCAGGGGAAAGTGCTGTTTCTCGGCGGACCGCTCTACTTTTTGAAAGCGTTGCGCAAGGCGTTCACGACGACGCTCGGGCTGGACGAGCAACACGCGGTGTTCCCCGACAACGCGCCCTGCTTCATGTCGATCGGCGCGGCGATGTACGCCGTCTCTTCCCAAGAGGAGGATTTGTCCGAATTGGAGCGTCGGCTTGCCGCCGTATCGGACAGCGACGCGATCGTCGTGGGAGAACCGTTGTTCGCTTCGCAAGAGGAATACGACGCGTTCGTCGCGCGGCACAAACGCAGCGATCTCCGCTTCGAGGACGTCCGAACGTACGAGGGCGACGCCTATCTCGGAATCGATTCGGGTTCTACGACGACGAAGCTCATTCTGATCACGCCCGACTGTAAAATTCTCTGGTCGTACTATCAGACGAACAACGGACAGACTTTGAACATCGTCGCCGACCGTCTGCGCGAGCTTTATTCGCTCATCGGCGGGGAGATCGTCAATCTGG
>CAMGEK010000074.1 GCA_946055105.1 uncultured Clostridia bacterium | reverse complement strand
TTTTAAGCCGTTTTTGACCTTATTTGGTCGCCCTCGGATTACGGATATTCGCCTGTGCTGCCGCAAGACGTGCGATCGGCACACGGTAAGGCGAGCAGGAGACGTAAGAAAGTCCGATATTGTGGCAGAACTCGATGGAAGAAGGATCGCCACCGTGCTCTCCGCAGATACCGCAGTGCAGTTCGGGACGGGTGCTCTTACCCAGATCTACCGCCATCTTCATCAGCTTGCCGACGCCGACCGTGTCGAGACGAGCAAACGGATCGCTTTCATAGATCTTGTTCGCATAGTATGCGGGCAGGAATTTACCTGCGTCGTCACGGGAGAACCCGAACGTCATCTGCGTCAGGTCGTTCGTACCGAAGCAGAAGAATTCCGCCTCTTTCGCAATCTCGTCCGCCGTGAGCGCCGCGCGCGGAATCTCGATCATCGTACCCACTTCGTATTTGAGATCGGAACCGGCCGCCTTGATGACCTCGTCAGCCGTCTTAACGACGACGTCTTTCACGAACTTCAACTCCTTGACTTCGCCCGTCAGAGGAATCATGATTTCGGGAACGATATTCCAATCGGCGTGTCTGTTCTTGACGGCGATCGCCGCTTTAATGACCGCTTTCGTCTGCATGACGGCGATTTCGGGATAGGTGACCGTCAGACGGCAGCCGCGGTGTCCCATCATCGGGTTGAACTCGTGCAGATCGGAAATGATCTGTTTGATCTGAGCAACCGTCTTGCCCTGCGCCTTTGCGAGCGCTTCGACGTCGGCTTCATCGGTGGGAACGAACTCGTGAAGAGGAGGATCGAGGAAACGGATCGTGACGGGATAGCCGCCGAGCGCCTCGAACAAGCCCTCGAAGTCCGCCTGCTGCATCGGCTCGATCTTCGCGAGCGCAGCCTCTCTCTCTTCCACCGTGTCGGAGCAGATCATTTCGCGGAACGCGCCGATTCTGTCCGGATCGAAGAACATGTGCTCGGTACGGCAGAGACCGATGCCCTGCGCGCCGAACGCCGCCGCCTGTTTCGCGTCTTTCGGCGTATCCGCGTTCGTTCTGACGCCGAGCGCCTTATACTTGTCCGCAAGCTCCATGATTCTTCCGAAGTAGCCGCTGTTGGGATCTGCGGGTACGGTAGGAATGAGGCAATCGTAAATGTTACCCGTGGAACCGTCGAGGGAAATTCCGTCGCCCTCTTTATAAACTTTGCCCGCGAGCGTGAACTGTTTGTTCTCTTCGTCCATCTTGATGTCGCCGCAACCGGAGACGCAGCACGTTCCCATGCCGCGCGCAACGACCGCTGCGTGCGAGGTCTGTCCGCCGCGTACCGTAAGGATACCCTGCGCGAATTTCATGCCTTCGATGTCTTCGGGAGAGGTTTCAAGGCGAACAAGAACGACCTTCTTGCCCTTCTTGCCTTCGATGACCGCATCTTCCGCCGTGAATACGATGGAACCCGCCGCCGCGCCGGGAGACGCCGCGATGCCCTTGCCGACCACGTTCTTCTTGTCCGCTTCTTTGAGCGCCTTGGGATCGAACTGCGGGTGCAGAAGCATGTCGAGCGACTTCGCGTCGATCTGCATGAGCGCTTCCTGTTCGGAGATCATGCCCTCGTCGATGAGGTCGCACGCGATCTTGATCGCCGCCGCCGCGGTACGCTTGCCGTTCCGCGTTTGAAGCATGTAGAGCTTCTTATTCTCGATGGTGAATTCCATATCCTGCATGTCGCGGTAATGGCTTTCAAGCGTCTTGCAGACTTCCTGGAACTGCGCGTACGCTTCGGGGAACACCTCCGCCATCTGCGCGATGGGCATCGGGGTGCGGACGCCTGCGACGACGTCTTCGCCCTGCGCGTTGGTGAGGAATTCTCCCATGAGCCCCTTTTCGCCCGTCGCGGGATTGCGCGTGAACGCAACGCCCGTACCGGAGGTCTCGCCCATGTTGCCGAACGCCATCATCTGCACGTTGACCGCCGTACCCCAGCTGTAAGGGATGTCGTGGTCCATACGGTAAATGTTCGCGCGGGGGTTGTCCCATGAACGGAACACCGCTTTGATCGCCTCGAAGAGCTGTACTTTGGGATCGGACGGGAAGTCCGTGCCGAGTTGTTTCTTATACTCCGCTTTGAACTGATTGGCAAGCTCTTTGAGATCGTCCGCCGTCAGCTCGACGTCCTGCGTGACGCCCTTTCTCTCTTTCATCTCGTCGATGAGCTTTTCAAAATACTTCTTGCCGACTTCCATAACGACGTCGGAGAACATCTGAATGAATCTTCTGTAACAGTCCCAAGCCCAACGGGGATTGCCCGACTTCTTCGCGATGACTTCAACGACCGTCTCGTTGAGACCGAGGTTCAAAATGGTATCCATCATGCCGGGCATGGAAGCTCTCGCGCCCGAACGGACGGAAACGAGAAGCGGATTTTCAAGATCGCCGAACTTCTTGCCCGTGATCTTCTCCATCTTGTCGATGTATTCCATAATTTCCGCCTGAATCCCGGCGTTGATCTGCCTGCCGTCCTCGTAATACTGCGTACAAGCCTCCGTGGAAATGGTGAAGCCCTGAGGCACGGGAAGCCCGATTTTCGTCATCTCCGCCAGATTCGCACCCTTACCGCCAAGCAGTTCGCGCATCGTCGCGTCACCTTCGCTGAAAAGGTAACAATATTTTTTTGCCATGAAACCTACTCCTCCTGTTTTTGCATTGCTAACCTTTTTCATTCTACACGATTTATCGGAAAATTTCAAGTGATTCCGATAAAAAACTTCGGATTATTTCTGATTTCTTTCCGATATTTCCTTTTCGTCCGACGTTCGCGCAGATTTCGGACGTTCCTTGCGGACTTCCTTCGTTTTTTCCGCCGCCGCGCCTTTGCGCGATCTTCCGCCGAGAAAATTTTTCTTCGGGCAAAAAAGCGAATTTTCCCTTTCGATTCGCTTGACAGCGGATAAAAAAAACATTATAGTATTCCCGACAAGCGAAAGAAGCGTAGAATGTACGGCTCATTAAAAACAACATTCGACCACGAACGGAGCCGCAAGGCTCCGTTTTTTCTGTCGCAACACTTTTTACGGAAGGTAGAATTATGAAAAACCGGAACAGCGAACCCGCGCAGACAACCGCGCAAATCGCCGAACCTTCGGCGCAGACGACCGCGCAAACCGCCGAACCTTCGGCGCAGACGACCGCGCAACCTCTTTTCCCCGCGAGAAAAAAACTCTCCGAAAAAAAGTTTTCGGAATGCGGCGGCGCGGCGGAAAAAATCAGATGGATTCTCAACTACGTTTTTATCGACGGCATGAGCGGAATGGCGCTCGGACTGTTCGCCACGCTCATCGCGGGCACGATTTTATGGCAGCTCGGCAATCTCATCGATAAGGGCGGGAACAACGCGTTCGGCCTTGCGCTCGAATCGCTCGGAAAGCTCGCCCAGATCTCGATGGGCGCGGGAATCGGCGTCGGCGTCTGTCTGAAAATGAAAAGAACGCAACCGCTCGTCGTCGCTTCCGCCTGCGCCGCAGGCATGATCGGCTCGTATGCGAAGCTCGTCGTCGGCGCGATCGGCACGGCGGTCGAAAACGGTTCGGCGCTCTCCGTCGCGCTCGCCGCGCCGGGCGATCCCATGGGCGCGTTCATCGGCGCGTTTACCGCCATGACGCTCGCCTCTCTCGTCAGCGGAAAGACGAAAGTGGATATTCTCGTCACCCCCCTCGTCGGTCTGTTCGGCGGCGCGCTCCTCGGCGTCGGACTCGGCTATCCCGTCTCGCTCGCGCTTGCCGCGCTCGGGAAATTCATCGCGTGGGCGGCTTCGCTCTCAACCCTCTCCGCCGCGATCACGGGGCTCATCGTCGCCGTCGTCATGGGCGTGTGTCTGACGCTTCCCATCTCCTCCGCGGCGATCGGGATCTCCATTCAGCTTTCGGGCGTGGCGGCGGGCGCGGCGGTCGTCGGCTGCTGCTGTCAGATGATGGGATTCGCGGCGATGTCCTTCCGCGAAAACCGCTGGGGCGGCGCGATCGCGCAGGGGCTCGGCACTTCCATGCTGCAAATCCCCAACGTGTTCCGAAAACCCGTCCTCTTCCTGCCGCCCGTCGTCTCTTCCGCGATCCTCGGCACGCTCTCCACGCTCCTGCCCAACGGCACGGAAACGCTCGGTCTGTTCGCCACGAAAGCGGGCAGCGGAATGGGCACGGCGGGGCTCGTCGGTCCCATCGATATGCTCTTTGAAATGATCGGCGGCTGCGGTTGCAATCCCTGGCTAACCGTCCTCTGGGTCGCGTTGTTCTGCCTGATTCTGCCCGCGTTTCTCACGCTCGCCGTCTGCGAAATCTTCCGCAAAGCGGGAATCGTCCGCTACGGCGATCTCAAATTGCAGCTCTGAAAGAGCCGCGTTCAGAACAGAAGAACGAGATTGATCGCAAAGTCCAGCGCGGCGGCGACGACGAGCAGGGCGTCGAGCGAGACGAGAACGCGCGTCGGAGCTCTGCCGAGCGCCTTTTCGAGAGGCGTCCAGATCAGCCCCATGGCGGCGACGATGAGCGCGCCCCACGCGACGCTCATCGGGAGACAGATATAGCCTCTCCATTCGTACGGATAGCCGCGGTACGACCAGAGTCTTACGCCGAACGCCCGATCGAAGAACGTCGCCGTGAGAAGTTCCGCCGCCGTCGCCACGAGCGAAGCGGCGAACGCGTAGAGCAGGAGACGGACGAGATTGTGCGGATAGCGTTCCCCGTCTTTTACGGGAAGCCCGAGCAGCGCGCGGATCGTCAACAGCGAACCGCCGTAAATCGGACAGAGCGGAAGGGTGAGAAATCCCCGATCCGCGTTCTCTCCGTACGCAAACAGAAACCACAGCTTTTCCATTCCCCAGCCGAGAAAGGAGAAGAGAAAGAAGAGCGCGATCGGAACGCAGAGCGTCTGTACGCCCGATTTTTTCGTCGTCGTATTCATAGGCGCAGTTTGCGCAAAATCGAAGGCTTCATACTTTTCGCGACGGAACGCGCGGAAATTTCGCGCGAAACCGCTTTTTTCCGGAAAATTTTTCCGCTTCGCCTTGACACCGGACGGGATTCATGCTACAATAAACGAAGATTAAGATAAGAGGTATTTTGCCATGATCAATTATGCTTTGAAAGCGCTCACCGCGGACGAGCTGTCCTTTAAGGTCAATCCCATAAAGGCGACGCCCGATACGAAATTTGAAATCAAGCCCTTCTTCTCCCGCCAGATCCGTCAGGCGAACGAGAATCCCAAAATCAACCTCGTCGTGCTCGAATGTAAAATCGAAAGCACGCAGGAATCGCCCAAGCCGTTCAACCTGCTCGCGCGGTTCGTCGGCGTATTCGAGGTCGAAAACATGACGACGGACGAGGACAAGCGCATCTTCGCCATCAACGCGACGGAGACGATGTTCCCCTATCTGCGCGCGGCGATCACCAATCTGACCGCGGACGCGCTCGTCAATCCCCTGACGCTTCCCGTCGTTCCCGGCGCGACGCTCTTCCCCGACGACAGAGGGCAGAATCAGTACACGCTCAACTTCGATCCGACCATTCTGAACTGATCCATCGAAAACCGCAAAATCACGGCGCTCCGCCGTGATTTTTTTATTTCGGGAAACCCGTTTATCTCCGCGCGAAACGCACGCGCTGCGGAAATTTCGCCTTGCGTTTATCT
>CAMGEK010000073.1 GCA_946055105.1 uncultured Clostridia bacterium | reverse complement strand
GAGCTTGAACGCCTTGATCTTTCCCGTCGAGGGAAGGTGCGGTCCGCGGCAGAGATCGACGAACGCGCCCTGTTTATAGAAGGAGATCTCCGCGTCCTCGGGCAGATCTTCGATGAGTTCCACTTTGTAATTTTCGCGGTATTTGCTCATGAGCGCGATCGCCTCGTCGCGGGGCAACGTGAACCGTTCGATGGGCAGATTGCTCTTGACGATCTGTTTCATCTCCGCCTCTACCTTTGCGAAATCCTCCATCGAGATAGGCGTCTGGAAGTCCACGTCGTAGTAAAATCCGTTTTCGATGACGGGACCGATGGCGAGTTTGCAGGTCGGATAGATCGTTTTCAACGCCTGCGCGAGAACGTGCGCGCAGGTATGACGATACACTTCCAGCCCCTCTTTGTCCTTCATCGTCACGATTTCGAGCGAATCCCCGTCGCAAAGCGCGCGCGTCGCGTCCACAAGTTTTCCGTTGACTTTCGCGGCGACGGCGGCGCGAAAGAGCCCTTCGCTGATTTTGTACGCCGCGTCGAGGCAGGTTGCGCCTTCTTCCAGAGACAGCGTATCCCCGTTCTTCAAAATAACGTTCATAAAAATTCCTCCGTATCTGCCGAATCCGGCAAAATAATAAAAAAACGCCCCGAAACTCCCCTATTCAGGAAATTTAAGGACGCAAAAGTTCGTTGCGCGGTTCCACCTTAATTGCCGGAATAAATCCGACCGCTTTTTGGAATTGAAAGAAAGACCGATCGGGAGCGGTTTCGCGCTTTGCCGTCGTTTGCGGAACTTTCAGCCGCGGCTCCGCTCTCTGAAAAACGACTTTGCAAGACTACTTGTCTCCATCGTCATTATCATACGACGGATTTTTGATTTTGTCAAGAAAATATCGCGCGCTCCGCATAATATTTTTGTAAAAAATCCCCCACGGAATCCTCGACGTCGCCGAGACAGTAGACGAATCCCGCGTCGGAGAGCATGATTTCCGTCTCCGTGTCCTCTTCGCCCGTCAGCCTGCTCCGCCGAAGCGGCGCGAAGTTTTCCCCGTACACCTCGTTCCCCCTGACGTAAATTTTGTTGGTGCTTTCGCCGACGAGAAAATCGCAGAATTTTTTCAGGTCGTCCGCGGCGAAGTTTTCGGGAACGTATTCCGCGATCCGGCTCCATTTGTCGCGCAGAGCCTGTAAGCGGAAGTCGAAAAATCCGTCCAGCGAATATTCGTCCGTCGCGGAAAGTTTCCGCGCGATATACGCTTTATCCCCCTCGAAGTCTGCCGCGATCAGCGCAGCGGTCAGAAGCCGCTTTTCCCGCGCTCCGAGGCAGACGCGCAACCGTTCCGAAAGAAACGCGTACTTATAGCCGATCCCGACGATTTCGGAAATTTTCTCTTTCAGACAGGCGCGGACGGCGCGCTCGGCGTTTTTCGGGACGGTCAGTCTGAGCGCCGTGCGCGATTCGCCGAAGACCATTTCCCCGATTCCGCCGTAAGAGCTCAGTGTCTCCGTAACGGCGTTACATAAATAGGTGATATAAAAGCGGCGTTCCCGCCGCTCGGACACGGTGATTTCTTCCACAAATTTATTGTATGCCCGTTTCGGGTTTTTATTTATGTTTTTGCGGAAAAGCGAAGTTTAGTTGACTTTATTCCGCCAAAGTAGTAAAATAACAGGAAAGGTCATAAAACTGAGGAGTATTTACCGCTTATGGACATGAAATCGGTAGAAGAAAAATGGCAGGCGCGCTGGGAAAAGGCGAAATTCAACGAGTTCGACAGAAAGGACGAGAAAAAAGAAAAACTCTACGTCCTCGAAATGTTTTCCTATCCCTCCGGCGCGAAACTGCATATCGGGCATTGGTATAACTACGGACCGACCGATTCGTACGCCCGTTTCAAGAGAATGAAAGGCTACAACGTCTTTCAACCCATGGGATTCGACGCGTTCGGTCTTCCCGCAGAAAACTACGCCATCAAAACGGGCGTTCACCCCAAAGATTCCACCGAGAAGAATATCGAGACGATGGAGCGCCAGCTCAAAGCGATGGGCGCGATGTTCGACTGGTCTGCGGAGGTCAAAACCTGCGAGGAAGATTACTACAAATGGACGCAGTGGATGTTCCTCCAACTCTATAAAAAAGGACTCGCATACCGCAAGGAAGCGCCCGTCAACTGGTGTCCTTCCTGCCAGACCGTCCTCGCGAACGAGCAGGTCGTGGATAATTGCTGCGAACGCTGCGGATCTCAGGTCGTCAGAAAAAATCTGACGCAGTGGTTCTTCAAAATCACCGCCTACGCGGAGGAACTGTTGCAGGATCTCGATACGCTCGACTGGCCCGAAAAGACCAAGACGATGCAACGCAACTGGATCGGTAAATCCACGGGCTGCGAAATCGAATTCGACTGCGAATCGGGCGATAAAATCCGCGTGTTCACCACCCGCTGCGATACCGTTTTCGGCGTCACATACGTCGTTCTCGCGCCCGAACATCCGCTCGCGCGAAAACTGACGACGCCCGACCGCGCCGCCGACGTGGAAGCGTATATCGAATACGCGTCCAAGGCGAACGAAATCGACCGCCTCTCCACGACGCGCGAAAAGACGGGCGTGTTTACCGGTTCCTATTGCGTCAATCCCGTAAACGGAGAGCGCGTACCCGTCTATCTTGCGGATTACGTTCTCTGCTCGTACGGCACGGGCGCGGTGATGGCGGTTCCCGCGCACGACGAACGCGATTTTGAATTTGCAAAAAAGTACAATCTCCCCGTCCGCAAGGTCATCGAAAAGAAAGGCGGAGAGACGGAGCTTCCTTTCTGCGAGGACGGCATCGTCGTCAATTCCGTCCGCTTCGACGGGCTTTCGGGCGAAGAAGCGCGCGCGGAGATCGCAACCTATATCGGAAAAATCGGAAAAGGCGGCAAAAAAGTCAACTACCGTCTGCGCGATTGGCTCGTTTCCCGCCAGAGATATTGGGGCGCGCCCATTCCCGTCGTGCACTGTCCCGATTGCGGCGCGGTGCCCGTTCCCGAATCCGATCTGCCCGTTCGGCTTCCCTACGACGTCGAATTCAAGCCGGACGGAAAGTCCCCCCTCGCCAAGCACGAAAAGTTCATGAACGCCGTCTGCCCCGTCTGCGGAAAAGCGGCGCAACGCGATCCCGATACGCTGGATACCTTCGTCTGTTCGAGCTGGTACTACCTCCGCTATGCGGACGCGCATAACGACAAAGCGCCTTTCGATCCCGCGGCGGTCGACCGCCTGCTTCCCGTCGACACCTACGTCGGCGGCGCGGAACACGCCTGCATGCACCTTCTGTACGCGCGCTTCTTCACCAAAGCGTTGCGGGATATGGGCTATCTCCACTTCGACGAGCCCTTTCAGCGGCTCGTGCATCAGGGCGTAATCCTCGGACCGGACGGAAACAGAATGTCTAAATCCAAAGGAAACGTCGTCTCTCCCGACGAATACGTCAGCGCATACGGTTCCGACGTGTTCCGCCTCTATCTCATGTTCGGTTTCTCCTATACCGAAGGCGGACCTTGGAGCGACGACGGCATCAAAGCGATCGCAAAATTCCTCGACCGCGTCGAAAAGACCGTTCTGAAAATTCACGCTTACGGGGAGACGGAACACCGTCCGTTCGGCGCGGAAGAAAAGGCGCTCGATTACGCCAGAAATTACGCCATTCAACGCATTTCGCGCGATCTCGACGCGTTTTCGTTCAATACCGCGGTCGCAAGACTCATGGAACTGCTCAACGCCGTCTGCAAATACGACGCGAAAGAAGAAAAGAACGTTTCTCTCCTCAAATCGGTCGCGAAAGATTTCATTCTTCTCATCGCTCCCTGCGCGCCGCATTTTGCGGAAGAGCTTTGGGAGCAGACGGGCGGAACGGGATTCGTGTTTGAACAACCCTATCCGGAGGAAAATCCCGCCGCGCTCGTGCTCGACGAGGCGGAATACGCCGTTCAGGTCAACAGCCGCATGGTCTGCCGCGCGACGATCGCCAACGGACTGTCCGACGACGAAATTCGCGATTTCGTCTGCTCGATTCCCGAAATTCAGGCAAAAACGGACGGCAAAACCGTCAAAAAATGCATCGTCGTCAAAGGTCGACTCGTGAATCTGATCGTCGGTTGACCAAAACCCATACGGTTGCGCCGACAAAATTTCCATTGAGACGGACCTTTCGTCCGTGCAGAAAAAAACAATCCGACTACGCTCGCTCGCAGTCGGATTTCTCTTTTTGGTTTTCATTCAAATATCACTGCATATTATGCCACGCATAGTACTATGCAGAAGTCTCGTTTAGCGGGAAAAACTCCACTTTTGCGTCCATCAGGCGTAAATACCGTTTGCATTCGATCGAAAGAACACTTCTCTGTAAAAACAATACGTCCGCACATTCCCACAGAAACACCCAGGCGAAAATATCCAGAATCTCCGAGAGCACGGGATTTCCCCATCGGTGGGAAAAGAGCATCGTCGCGATCAGAAAACAGATTCCGATCAACGCCATCACGCCCGCAATCACCAGATTGCGGCGGCGTTCCAGCACGTTTTTGGCATACCGCGCTTCGTAGTATTTTTTCAATGCGCCGCGGTAGATTTTTTCCTCTTCTCCGTCGATACAGTCGCTGTAAACGTTCAACCGCAACGCTTCCCCCGGCGCAAACGCCATCACACTGTGATCGATAAATTCCGAAACGCCCGACGAGATCACGGGATTGCGCCCGAACGAATAGTCGGAAAGAAAATCGTCGTCGTTCAGGACGGTCATTTCCACGATCACGCGCCCCTCTTCGTCGCGTTTGATCTCTTCCGAACGCATGCGCGCGCCCATTTCTTTTTTTAACTGTCTGATCGTCCGGATCATGCTTTCCTCCTATAAAAAATCGGCGGTATTCCCGCCGATTTCGCTTTCTTTTCAGGATACGACGCGCAGGACGCTGTCCACCTTCGCCACGCCTTCCAGCGCGTTGATTTTCGCAACGGCGTTGCGTACGGCGAGTTCGTGCGTTTCGTGCGTAATGAGAATCAACGGCACTTTTCCGTCCGCGTCGGGCGTTTTCTGCATCATTTCAACGATGGAAATTCCGTATTTCGCAAAGACCGCCGAAAGTTTGGCGAGCATACCCGCCTTGTCCTCCACCGTCAGACGGAAATAATACGCGCTCTTGAAATCGCTGATGAATTTTACGTCCTTTTCCGCAGTCGCGTTGTTTTTGAACGTGGAGTATTTATTCTCGCTATGCGTCGCCGCATAGATAATGTCGCTCACGATCGCGCTGCCCGTGGGAAGCGCGCCCGCGCCTCTGCCGTAGAGCATCACGTCGTCAACGGCGTCGCCCGTCAGATATACGGCGTTGAAACTGTCGTTGACGGAAGCGAGCGGGTGATCCTTTTTGACGAACGTCGGGTGAACGCGCACTTCGATGCCGTTTTGCGACTGTTTCCCGATTGCGAGCAGTTTGAGCGTATAGCCGAGCGTCTTTCCGTAGGCGATATCCTGCGACGTAACGGAAGAAATCCCCTCGCGGAAAATTTTAGAAAACGGCACTTTCGTATGAAAGGCGAGCGAAGCGAGAATGGAAAGTTTGTACGCCGCGTCGAACCCTTCCACGTCAGCCGTCGGATCCGCTTCCGCATAACCGAGCTTCTGCGCTTCCTTTAATACGTCCTCGTAAGACGCGCCTTCGTCGGACATTTTCGTCAGAATATAGTTGGTCGTGCCGTTGATGATGCCCATCATGGAAGAGATGCGGTTCGCCTGCAATCCGTCGAGCAACGTGCGGATAATCGGTACGCCGCCCACGCAACTCGCCTCGAAATAG
>CAMGEK010000072.1 GCA_946055105.1 uncultured Clostridia bacterium | reverse complement strand
CAAGTGGTAAGGCAAGGGTCTGCAAAACCCTGATTCCCCGGTTCAAATCCGGGTGGCGCCTCCAAAAACACAGCATATTGTGGTGAATTTGACCCCGTATCTACAAGATATGGGGTCAAATTTTACGTTTTTGATACCATTTGGGGTGAAAATCGGGGTGAAAATCGGGGTGTACAATCTTTCCGTTTTCAGGTGATAAATTCAACCTTATCCATTTGTTTTTTTATCAATTCGTCTGAAAAATCGGCGGATCATTCTCCTTCTGCGGCGCACCGTCTCATGAAACGTTCGGGAAAAGTCACGCCGTCTGATCGTCTTTCTCGGCGAAAACGACGAGCATCGGTATCTGTATCCGGAAGAATTTCACAACGGATTCTTTCGGCTGAGCGTGGGTATCGAGGACGCGGAAGATCTGATCGGCGATCTAAGACAGGCGCTTGTAAAAATCGGGCTGCTTTGATCGCCCGCCGATGCGTCGACCGTTCCGCCAATTCTCGCATAGCGGAAACAAAGGCTGCGTTAAAAAGCGAAAAAGGAGGGGATTCGTATTCCCGATTGACGGCGAACGAACGGTGACGGGGGAAACGGTTATGATTTCTTACGATTTTCTCGTGCAGTCGAAAGATATGTTCCGAACCCGGAAGGCGACGTAACGCGCGTAAGACCGGCGGCGTAAATTCAGTCGTGCCCGCGATCGCGGAAAACGCGTTGACAAAACGCGCGCAACGTGATAGACTGTCGTCTGTCTATGCTACGCATGCCGAATATGCGCAGAAACGTATGATCGGCGGGTTCGGATGCGTGCGGACGGGCGCAGGGCGCGGAAGGAGAATGGATGTTGAATGAATTTTCGAGAACGGAACTGATGTTCGGCAGGGAGGCGATGGAAAAGCTGGCGGCGTCCCGCGTCGCCGTATTCGGAATCGGCGGCGTCGGCGGCTATACGGTCGAAGCGTTGGTGCGTTCGGGGATCGGGGCGATCGACCTCATCGACGACGACAGAGTGTGCCTGACCAATCTCAACAGGCAGATTTACGCGACGAGAAAGACGGTCGGAAAATTCAAGACGGACGTCGCGGCGGAGCGGATCGCGGAAATCAATCCCGCGGTCAAGGTTCGCACCTATAAAACGTTTTTTTCGCCCGAGACGGCGGATCAATTCGATTTTACCGCCTACGATTACGTCGTAGACGCCATCGACACGGTGACGGGGAAAATCGAGATCGTTCTCAAAGCCGAACGTGCGGGTACGCCCGTCATCAGTTCCATGGGGGCGGGAAACAAAGCCGATCCGACGCGGTTTGAAGTGACGGATATCTACCGCACGACCGTCTGTCCGCTCGCAAGGGTTATGAGACGGGAACTCAGAAAGCGCGGCGTCGAAAAACTCAAAGTCGTCTATTCCACGGAGGAGCCGATTCCGCCCACGGAGGATCTGTCGATCAGTTGTAAAGCGCCTTGCATCTGTCCGCCGGGGACGGCGCGCAAATCTACGCAACGCAATCAGGTTCCCGGCAGTAACGCGTTCGTTCCGTCCGTCGTCGGGCTGATCGTCGCGGGAGAGGTGGTGAAAGATCTGATCGGATTCGGAAAAACGGAGCGCAAAGGAAAGGATTGAAACGAAATTCTTTCCTTGCGCCCTTTTTTTGTTGTCTTGTCGCGGCGTTTGTGATAAAATAATTACGATCAATCAATCGCGCGGACGGGTGTGACCGAAACGCGCGGAAGGAGTCGTTTAACATGAAATCAAACGTATGCAATATCGGGAAAGATTGCGCAGGGCTCGACGCGCTCCTGAAAGAAGCGGATCAGGCGGCGGAATACAACAAGCTGGGGCACAAACAGGCGCTCCGTTTGAGACTTCTGACGGAGGAGCTTGCGGGCATGCTTTCCGGAATGCTGGAAAATTACGAGGGAAGGTTCTGGATCGAAAGCGAAGGCGCGAAGTACGAATTACACGTCGAACTGACCGTTTCAAAGATGAGCCGCGAAAAGAAGGGCAGCCTGATTGCCGTTTCGTCGTCGCGGAAGAACGCCGCGGCGGTCGGATTTATGGGTAAAATACGGGAAGCGGTGGAGAACATGACGCTCGGTTCCGAGCATGCGGAGACGGCGGGAATGTTTTCGGGAGTCAACGCCTGCCCGACGGCGTTCAGCGATTACGCCTATCCGTATTCCTGGTCGCTTGCGCAATACAGAAGCCAGCTTCGCGGAGAAGACAATGAGAGCGAATGGGACGCGTTGGAAAAATCCGTCGTCGCGAAGCTTGCCGACGACGTCGTCGTGGGCGTCAAAGGGAAGGACGTCGCAATTACCATCAAAAAATCGTTTGAATAAGAGGATAGAACAATGACAATCAGACAAAACAGAGAAAACACGAAACTCACCGTCGCGATCGAAGGCAGGCTCGACACGTCCACCGCGCCCGAACTCGAAGCCGCACTCGCCGAGGCGTTGGAAAACGTGACGGAATTGACGCTCGACTGCGAAAAACTCGAATACGTCTCCTCCGCGGGACTGCGCGTGATTCTGAAAACGCAGAAAGTCATGTTTTCGCAGGGGAGCATGAAACTGACGCACGTCAACGAAGAGGTCATGGAAGTATTTGAAATCACGGGGTTCTCCAATATCCTGAAATTTGAATAAGAAATGGGCTATCTGAAACTGATCTCGGCGGCGCTCATGCCCGTACTGTTTTCCGCCGTTTTTTATTTATTGGAAAAGAAAACGAAATTCGCTTCCTGTCGGACTGCGGTCCGACAGGCGGTCGTCGGGATCGCATTCGGCGCGCTTGCGGCGCTTTCGACGGAGTTCGGGATCGACGTGGGCGGCGCGACCGTCAACGTACGCGACGCCGCGCCGCTCGCCGCAGGGTTGATTTTCGGCGCGCCCGCCGGTATCGTCGCGGGCGCGCTGGGCGGCGTCTACCGCTTTCTCGCCGCCGCATGGGGCGCGGGAACGTACACGCGGGTCGCTTGTTCGGTCGCCGCGGTTCTTTCAGGACTGTTCGGCGCGGCGTGCAGAACGTTTCTCTTCGATCGGAAAAAACCGTTCTGCCTTTACGGTCTGTTCATCGGAATCACGACGGAGATTCTGCACATGCTTCTCATCTTCCTGACGAACATGTCCGATCCGTACACCGCTTTTCGGTTCGTGAAGGCGTGCGCTCTGCCGATGGTGATCGCAAACGGCGTTTCGGTCATGCTGTCGCTGCTCTGCGTCGCTCTGATCGGAAAGGAGAAACTGCGCCGCCCGCGCGATAAAAAACGCATCGCGCAGACGTTTCAGGTCTGGCTTCTGCTCTGCGTGGCGATCGCGTTTTGCGCCACGAGCCTCTTTACCTACGATCTGGAAACAAGAATCGCGTACAGCAACGCGCAATCTCTTCTGACGCTCAACCTGAACGACGTCCGCGCCGACGCGTTGGAGTTCGCTTCCGAGGAAGAGCTCGCGCTCGCCGTCAAAAACAGGCATATCGGGAAAGACGGGTGCGTGATCGTCTGCGACGAACGGGGCGTGATCGTGAGCGATCGGGACGGACACGAGGGACAGAACCTTTCCGATGCGGGAATCATTCTGGCAGAGGGCGGTGTCGCGCCGATGGAGCGGTTCACCGCGGACGTGTACGGCGTCCGTTCTCTCTGCATGTACGATTTTGCAGAGGGGTATTATCTGATCTCCGTGCTACCCGTGTCCGAGGCGACGTTCACGCGCGATATTTCCGTCTACGTTTCCGTCTTTATGGAAGTACTGATCTACGCCGCGCTGTTTATCCACGTCTATTTCCTGATCAAGAAACTCGTCGTCGAAAATATCGATAAAATCAACCGCTCTCTCGCGCAGATCACGGGCGGAAATCTCGACGTGACGGTAGACGTCCGCGCGAACGAGGAATTCGCGTCGCTTTCGGACGACATCAATTCCACCGTCGCCACGCTCAAACGGTATATCGCGGAGGCGGCGGCGAGAATCGACAAGGAATTGGAATTCGCGCGGCAAATTCAGCGTTCGGCGCTTCCGTCCGTATTTCCGCCCTTTCCGCAGAGGACGGAATTTGAAGTGTACGCAACCATGGATCCCGCAAGGGAAGTGGGCGGAGACTTTTACGATTTCTATCTGCCGGGGAAAGACCGTTTCGCGTTTTTAGTCGCCGACGTTTCGGGCAAGGGAATCCCTGCCGCCATGTTCATGATGACCGCGAAGACGCTGATCAAAGAATTGGCGGAGAGCGGCCGTTCCGTCGAAGAAGTCTTTACCTTTGCCAATCGGAAACTTTGCGAAAACAACGAGGCGGGCATGTTCGTTACGGCATGGATGGGGATTCTCGATCTGCAATCGGGAAAACTTACCTATGTGAACGCCGGACACAATCCCCCTCTTCTGCGCCGTAAAACGGGCACGTTCGACTATCTCCGAACGCGCCCGAATTTCGTTCTCGCGGGCATGGACGGGGTTTCTTACCGAAAGGAAGAATTGCAACTTTCGCCCGGCGACGAGCTCTTTCTCTATACGGACGGCGTGACCGAGGCGACGAACGGAGCAAACGAGCTGTTCGGAGAAACGCGTCTGCGCGATGCGCTCAACGAAGGGCGCGACGGAAGCATTTCCGAGCGTTGCGCGACGGTAAAAACGGGACTCGATCGCTTCGTAGACGCCGCTCCGCAATTCGACGACGTCACCATGCTCGCGGTGAAACTGCGGGAGATCCGGACGGACGATTCGCTTACGGTCTTTCCCGAACCCGATTCGGCGGAATCGGTAAGAAAATTTCTCGATTGTAAGAGCCTGCGTTACGGGCTTACGAAAAAGGCGGCGAATCGGATGCAGATCGTCGCGGACGAGATCTTTGCGAATATCTGTCAATACGGCAACGCGACGGAGGCGAACGTATCGGTCGACGGGGACGGAGAATCGTTGACGATGAGCTTTTCAGATAACGGCGTTCCTTACGATCCGACGGCGGCGCCGATCCCCGACGTGACGTTGTCCGCCGAGGAAAGGGAGATCGGAGGGCTCGGAATTCATCTCGTGCGCAATATGGCGGAAGCCGTGGCATACGAATTCAAAGACGGTCGGAACGTCTTGACGGTTCGGATGAAGATCTGAGATCGGGAACGCGCGACAACGCGCGAAAGATTCGTTGCGTCGTACGGGATTTCGACGACTCGCGCGTAAAGCGGTTCGGCAATGAAAGAGAGGGAATCGAAAATCGCGCCGTGAAAAATTGAATCGGACAAAAAAAGAGGTTTGAAAATAGATACGAACAAAAAGTCAGGCGATTCCACGAAAAGGCGCCCGGATTTTTTCTTTTGCGATTCGGGGGCGCGCCGCGCGGCAGAAAAGGCGGCGCGCAATGCGGACGCAAAGAAAGGGGAGCGCGGCGTTCCTATCGGGCAAACGGCAGAGGACGCCGTTGGTCGGCGTAAAAAGCGCGGAGCGCGGCAATACGCGGCGCGGGAAAATAGAGAGCTTTTTTCAAAAGCGTTGCGGGAAAACTTGACAATTTTCCGTCGAAAGAATACAATAAAAGAAAAACCAAAAAAGGACGAATTATGTTTTACAGAACGCATACCTGCGGAGAACTGAGAAAAGAGGACGAGGGGAAGAAAGTCAAACTTTCGGGTTGGCTGGATTCCAAACGCGACAAGGGCGGGCTTCTCTTTGCGGTGCTCCGCGATTTTTACGGCGTGACGCAGGTCGTCTGCTCGGAAGAACCCTGCCTGTCCGAACTTCGCGAAATTCCCACCGAATCCACCGTCTCCGTCGAAGGAACGGTCGTGCTCCGTTCCGCGCCCAACGATAAATTGCCCACGGGACTGATCGAGATCGTTCCCGAACGGGTGGAGGTTCTCGGTCGGCGCAGCGTAAACGCGCTCCCGTTTGAAGTCTCCCGTTCCACGGAAGCGGGAGAGGACGCGCGCCTGAGATACCGTTTTCTCGATCTTCGGAACGAGGCGGTGCGCGATAAGATCGTTCTCCGCTCTAAGATCATCGCCGATCTTCGGAAACTGATGACCGAGCGCGGATTTTATGAAATTTCCACGCCGATACTTACAAGTTCCTCGCCCGAGGGCGCGCGCGACTATATCGTGCCGAGCCGACTGTATCCCGGCGAGTTTTACGCGTTGCCGCAGGCTCCGCAACAGTATAAACAGCTCTTGATGTGTTCGGGATTCGACAAGTATTTTCAGATCGCGCCCTGCTTCCGCGACGAGGACGCCCGCGCCGACCGTTCGCCCGGCG
>CAMGEK010000071.1 GCA_946055105.1 uncultured Clostridia bacterium | reverse complement strand
CCGCTCTTCTCGGGGTGAAACTGCACCCCGTAAGCATACCCCGCGTTGATCGCCGAAGCGTACTCGCGGTAATATTCCGTCTTTCCGATCACCGCGTCGCCCGCCGCGTCGGCGTAATAACTGTGCACGAAATAGAACGGCGTTCCGTCGGGAATCCCCGCAAACAGCGGCGAACGCACGTCGTATACCCCGTTCCAGCCCATGTGCGGAATCTTCCCCTCGGTAAACCGCAGCGCGTTTCCGCTCACGAGCGAAAGACCGACGTGGTATCCCTCTTCTTCGCTTCCTTCGAGAAGAAACTGCATGCCGAGACATACGCCGAGGAGCGGCGTATCCTGAACGCGGCGTCGGACGTACCCGTCCAATCCGCACGCTTTCAGCGTATCCATGCCCGCGGCGAAACTGCCCACTCCGGGAAGAATCAGCCGCTCGCAACCGTCCAGCGCGGCAGTCTCGGAAGAAACGACCGCCTTACCGCCAAGGTATTCGATCGCCTTCTGTACCGAACGGAGATTTCCCATTCCGTAATCGATGACGCCGATCATTCGAGTACGCCTTTGGAGGAGGGAACGCGGTCGGATACGATTTTCACCGCGTCGCCGATACATTTCGCCAGCCCCTTGAAGATCGCCTCCGCTTCGTGATGTTTATTGCCGCCGCTCAACAGGCGCACGAACAGATTGATTCCCGCATGCGAGACGAACGCGCGCAGAAATTCCTCGATGAGTTCGAGATCGAACTCCCCGACCTTTCCCGAAAAATCCGCCTGAAAGTTCAGATAGGCGCGCCCGCTGAAATCGATCGCGACGAGCGCCGCGCACTCGTCCATGGGAACTATTCTGTCCGCAAACCGCGCGATCCCCTTTTTGTCGCCCAGAGCGCGTTTCAGACAGTCTCCGAGCACGATGCCGACGTCCTCCACCGAATGGTGAAAATCTACCTGCGTATCGCCGTGGCAGGTTACCGTCAGATCCATTCCCGAATGAACCGCCAGCAATTCCAGCATGTGATTGAAAAATCCCACGCCGCTGTCGATCTCCGCCTTTCCCTCGCCGTCCACGTCGAGCGAGAGACGGATCTGCGTCTCCTTCGTGATTCGTTCCTCTTGTGCGATTCTCATTTTCCGACCTCCCGTTGCGTTCTCGCGAGCACGGCGCGCGCATGCGCGTCTAGCCCTTCGCTTTCCGCCAACCGCACGATGTCGGCGGCGTCCTCTTCGAGCGCGCGCTCGGAATAGGAGATCACGCTCATCTTGCGGGTAAAAATATTTTCGTTGAGCACCTGAAAGAATTTCGCGCTTCCGCCCGTCGGAAGAATATGATCGGGTCCCGCGAAATAATCCCCGACGGGTTCGGGCGTATAGGCGCCCATAAACACCGCGCCCGCGTTATGAATCCGAGGGAGCAGAGCTTCGGGATTTTCCGTGTTCAGTTCGAGATGTTCGGGCGCGAATTCGTCCGCCAGCGCGCACGCCTCTTCCATATCCTTTACGAGGACGATCCCGCCGTTGCGTTCGAGCGATTCGCGCGCGATTTCGGCGCGGGGAAGTCTGTTCAGACGCGCCTCCACGCATTCGGAAACGCGTTCCGCCAGAGCCGCGTCGTCCGTTACGACAACCGCGCGGGACAGTTTGTCGTGTTCCGCCTGCGAAAGCACGTCCGCCGCCACGCAGTCGGGATCGGCGGTTCCGTCCGCGACGATGAGAATTTCGCTCGGTCCCGCAAGCATGTCTATGCCGACCTGACCGTACACTTCCTTTTTCGCAAGCGTGACGAAGATATTCCCGGGTCCCGCGATCACGTCCACCTTCTTCACGCTCTCCGTTCCGTACGCAAACGCCGCGATCGCCTGCGCGCCGCCCATTTTATAGATCTCGTGCACGCCGCATTCCTGCGCGGCGACGAGCGTCAGGGGATGAATTTTGCCGTTCTTCGCGGGCGTCGCCATGACGATCCGCCCCACGCCCGCCGCCTTCGCGGGCAGAACGCCCATGCAGACGGAGGAAGAGAGCGGCGCAGTGCCGCCCGGAACGTAGATGCCCGCCGCGCCCACGGGGCGGACGACGTAACCCGTCTTTCTGCCGTTCCGTTCTTCGACGCAGTCTTTCCGCACGTTGCGGCTGTGGTATTCGTAAATGTTTTTGATCGCGCGGCGCAAGGAAGCGAGCAGTTCGGGCGCGACCTCTCCGTACGCCGCTTCGATCTCCTCACGGCTTACGCGGAAATTATCCTTCGTCAGGCTCGTTAAGTCGAATTTTTCTTCGAGTTCAAATACCGCGCGGTCGCCGCGGGCGCGGACGTCCGACACGATGGCGCGGACCGTCTCCGCGATCTCCGCTTTTTCAAACGATCCGCGGGCAAACAGTTCCCCGCACGTCTCTTTCGTATAGATCTTCACGATACAGCCTCCTTCAACGCGGCGATGAGCGGCAAAATCTCGTCCGACTTCGTTTTCAGACTGACTTTATTTGCCACCAGCCGCGCCGTTATATCGGGGAATACTTCCTCCAACACGACAAGCCCGTTCGCTTTCAGCGTGGAGCCCGTCTGCACGACGTCGAAAATGACGTCCGCCAATCCCGTTATGGGCGCCAATTCGATCGAGCCGTTCAGATGAATGATCTCCACGTCCTCGCCGCGTTCGGAAAAGACGCGCTTCGCCGTATTGACGTACTTCGTCGCAACCCGCAGATGCGGGCTCGTCAACGCGTCCCGACGGGCGGGATACCCCGCGATACACAGCCGACACCCGCCCAATCCGAGATCGAGCATCTCGTACAAATCCTTATCCTGTTCGAGAAGGGTATCCTTCCCCGCGATGCCGAGATCGGCGACTCCCGACTCCACATAAGTGGGAACGTCCGTCGGCTTCACCAGAAAAAATCCGTATTTCCCGTCCGCGCTCTCTAAAACGAGTTTCCGCGTCTCCTTTTTCAGAACGGAGACGTCCACGCCGCACTTCTCCAACAGCGCCGCGCTCTCCTCCGCCAGCCGTCCCTTTGCCAGAGCAAAATGTATCATACCCGTTTCACTCCTTCTTTCGTCGCGAGATATACTTCCGCCGCCTCCGACGCGTCTGCCGCCGCGTAATCGGTGCGCAGCCGCGTTCTCTTTCCCTCTGCGGCGAGCGCGAGATAGGTCCGATAGGCGAGTTCTTCCGCGCCGACTTCGCAACAGACGACGGCGTCGAGCGGCTGTTCCGGCGGCAGATTGCCCTGCCGTTCCAAACCGATGAGAAGCCGTTTCAAGCCGATCGCAAAGCCGACCGCGGGAATTTTTCCGCCGAAATCGTCGGCGAGGTGATCGTATCTGCCGCCCGAAAGCACGGGCGCGCCGAGCTCTTTGACCAAACCCGAAAAGACGATTCCCGAATAATAAGACAAGCGACGGACGGTGCCGAGATCGAAACAGATCTTGTCCTCGTAACCCATGCGGATCAGCAGATCGGACACCTTTCTCAGGTGCGCGATCGCCCGCCGCGCGCAGGCGTTTTCCGTCAGCGATTCCGCGCGATCGAACACTTCCGCGCCCCCGAACAGCGTCGGAAGCGCCAGAACGGTATTCAGCGTGCGCTCGCTCGCGCCCGCCTTCCGCAGAATCCGCTCCGCGTTGAGCCCGTCTTTCGCATTGATGAGCGCGCGGACCTTCTCGCTCTCCGCCTCGTTGAGTCCGCAATCCTCCAACACGCCTTTGAAGAACCCGACGTGCCCGACGTCGATGATAAACCCTTTCAGTCCCGCTTCGTTCAGACATTCGATGGCGAACGCGATCGTATTCGCGTCGGAAAACGCACCCTCCTCGCCGAGACACTCCACGCCCGCCTGATAAATTTCGCGGCCGGAAATTCCTCCCGCGCTCTGCAAATCCCACTTATCCGCAAAATAACTGAGTCGGGAAGCGCCGCCGAGTTTGGTCGCCGCGATTCGGGAAATGGCGAGCGTCACGTCGGGGCGCAAAACGAGCAATCTCCCGTCCGTATCGGTCAGTTTGAACAGATGCTCCTGCGGAACCGCGTTGCGGATCTGCGAATAGGTATCGTAATATTCGAGCGCGGCGGGGGACACGGGTTCAAATCCGCCCAGCATAAATTTCCGCGCCAGACGCCGTTTGATTTCGTCCAGAATTCGGCACTCCTCCGGCAACACGTCCTGAACGCCGAAGGGCAAATTGCGGTATTTCATAATACTCTCCGTGAATAATATTCATAATTATACACGCTTTGCCGAAAGAAGTCAATTAGATTCGTGCTCATTCTCGGCGCGACGGGAAATTTTCCCCGCGGACGGGCGTCCCGGTCTTGCCTTTCCGATCGTTGTCGCGCGCGATTTTTTCTCGCCGATGCCGCCCTTCGCCTCCCATGAAACGCGCTTTTCGCCTCACGCGTTCGTTAGCCTGCCGCAACGGAGCAAATTTTCACACCGATCGCAGTTTCGTTTTGTTTCCGCTTGATCGGCAAGGCGCGTCGCCGTTGCAACATCGGATACGGGCGATCGGCTGCTCTTGTCTGCCTCCGCGTTTCGAGCCTGTGCGGTAAGGTTGCAACATCGGATACGGGCGATCGGCTGCACGCGGAAAATCCCCCGTCCGACCTTGCGACGAACGGGGGAATGCAATCTGTCGGGCGGCAAGACGCCGCCTGCGCGAAACGCTCAAACGTTCCGTAGTCGCGGATTCGGCGTCAGACAAGTCGAGAAAGTTATTTTCTACCGAACCCCGACCGAAGCATGCCTAACAGCTTAATTCTTTGCGGAACTCTTTCATGATTTTGTTTTCGATCCGGGAAATCTGCACCTGACTGACGCCGACGCGCCGCGCGACTTCCGCCTGCGTCATATCGCGGAAATAGCGCAAAAAGACGATCTTGCGTTCCCGCTCGGGTAATTTTTCGATCGCGGAGCGCAACAGCATGCGGTCGATCATCTCGTCCTGATCGTCCTTTGCGGGAAGTTTTTCTTCCAGCGTCGCGGACTTTTCGTCTTTATAGTCCGCTTGCTCGTAGATGGACACGGGCATTTTGGACGAACCGAGAGTGAACACGACCTCGCCCTCTTCCATGGAAAACGCGGCAGCGATCTCCCTGACGCTCGGCTGTCGACCGTGTTCGGAAGCGTACCGTTCGATATAGCGGTTGATCTCCCGCGCGGATTGTTTGAGCGCGCGCGATACTTTCACGCTCCCGTCGTCGCGGAGAAAGCGCTTGATCTCCCCTGCGATCATGGGTACGGCATAAGTGGAAAAACGAACGCCGTAACTTTCGTCGAAACCCTGTATGGCTTTGAGAAACCCGATACAGGCAAGCTGAAAGAGATCGTCGTACTCCACGCCTTTCCCGAGATAGCGGCGCAGAATGCTCTTCAAAAGGGAAGAATTGTGTTCAAACAACGTCTCTTTCGCCGCATTGTCGCCCTGTTTTGCCAGCCGAAGATACGCAAGCGTCTCCTGTTCATCGAGCATCTGCTTCCGCCTTTGCGCCGAAGTCCTTGCTCATCGTCACCGTCGTCCCGACGCCCGCCTTCGATTCGACGGAGAACGCCGACATAAACGTCTGCATAATCGTAAAGCCCATTCCCGAACGCTCCTCTCCCGGAAGAGTGGTATAGAAGGGCGTCAGAGCGCGCTCCACGTCCTCGATCCCCTTTCCGCTGTCGGATATTTTGATATGTAGGAGCTCGCCCTCCGTTTCGCATTCCACCGTAATCCAGCCCTCCGCGCCGGCATAGCCGTGCACGATACAGTTGGTCACCGCTTCCGAAACGGCGGTCTTAACGTCGGAAAGTTGCGAAAGCGTGGGATTCATGGGCAGCGCAAACGCCGCCACGGCATTGCGCGCGAACGGTTCGTTTTCCGAGAGGGATAAGAATTTCAAAATCATTTTGTTCATATTTCACCTAAACTTTCGGCATCAGGGAATAGACGCCGCTTAACGAGAGAATTTTATCCGCGCTCGCGTCGGGCGCTTCGAGAAACATGCCGATGCCGTATTTCCGCAGTTTCTTATAGCGTCCGATCAGAAATCCGATCGCGGTCGAATCCATAAACCGCACGCCCGCAAGATTGAAAATCGCACGGGAAACGCCCGCATTCTCGTCTATAAGCCGATCGGCGGAATGACGCGTCTCGGCTACCGAACATTCGTCCAGCTCGCCTTCCAGATAAACGTACAGACTTCCTCCCCTTCGGCAGCTCTGCAACTTCATAAGCAAACCTCCGCATGAAATCATAGGTTATTATAACGGTACGGGCTTGCGGAATTTTGTCTCTTTGCGGAAAATCGAGGAAATTACGGTCGAAAAAAATTTGCGTAAATTTTCTAAAAATATCGCAAAAAACACTTGACATTTCTTCGGGTTTATAATATTATAATCAAGCGTCGTGCGAAAAGACGCGTCGCCCGTATCCGAGGGCCTTTAGCTCAGTTGGTTAGAGCAGTCGGCTCATAACCGATCGGTCCGCGGTTCAAGTCCGTGAAGGCCCACCACTTTTTCTCGGGCGGAGACGTTGAAAGGCGATTCGTTTTCTTTGCGATTGCGTGGTTCATTCGGGAAGCGAAACTTCGCTTGAAACGCTACGCTTTTACGGCCCAATAGCTCAGTTGGTTAGAGCGCCAGCCTGTCACGCTGGAGGTCGACG
>CAMGEK010000070.1 GCA_946055105.1 uncultured Clostridia bacterium | reverse complement strand
CTCTTGTCTGGGCGAGCTCATTTTCGCCTCTTTGTTGCGCTTTGGCGGTTGAACTACGGCGGGTTTCTTGCCCGGCAGAGCTCTTTTCCGACCCTTTGTTGAGATATGACGATTGAAATACGGCGGGTTTCTTGCCCGGGAAAGTTTTTTCCCGACCCTTTGTTGAGATATGACGGTTGAAATACGGCGGGTTTTGCTCGGCGATATGCCGCATGGGGGAAACGTCGTCTTTTTGGTTTTCTTCTCGTCGAACCGTATCAAAAGACGTTTCCCGATCAATCGCTGAACGTAACGTAGCCAAAATCAAAAAAACTTCTTGATTTTACAAAGATTTTTTCTGTTTGCTATTGAAATTTCACACAAATTGTAATATAATATCCGTTGGGAGGAGTTTTTCAGGAAACGATTCCGATACCGCGAAGAAAGGAAGAAACGAATTATGATATTAACGGTATGTTTAAGTCCGAGCGTGGACGTGACGATCGAGCTGGATTCTCTGAACGTCGGAAAACTCAACGTCGTGAAGAGCAAGACGCTGTCTTTTACAGGGAAAGCGCTCAACGTGGCGATCGGCGTTTCAAGGCTCGGCGGAGACGCCTATGCGACGGGATTCATGTACAACGAGAACGGCGCGATGTTCGAACGCGCGCTCGACAAAGAGGGGGTTCCGTTCGCGTTCGTCTGGAACAGCGGAAGAGTGCGCGAAAACTATAAATGTATCGACAACAAGTCGATGCTGACGGAGATCAACGATACGGGCGAACGCGTCGCGAACGAAAAGCTCGTGGAGCTGTTGCAGATGATCCGCAATCTTTCCTCCCGTTCGGACGTCACCGTTATTTCGGGAAGTCTGCCGCGCGGGGTGGACGCGAGTTATTACCGCGAACTGTTCAGGGCGGTTTCTCCCAATTCCCTGAAAATCGCGGATACGGAGGGCGCGAGACTGTTCGCCGCGCTCGAAGCGGGCGTCGACCTCGTCAAACCGAACCTCGAAGAATTGGAAAATACGCTGGGCAGAGAATTCAGGAGCAAAGAGGAGTGTCTTGTCGGTTGTCGGGAGCTGTTGGATCGCGGAGCGAAGCGCGTTCTGCTCTCGCTCGGAAAAGACGGAGCGATCATCACGGACGGCAGCAGGAACTATTTTTGCAAGAGCATCAACGTGGCGGTTAATTCCACGGTCGGCGCGGGCGACGGCATGGTCGCCGCCGCGGCGAACATGTTGCAGAAGGGCGCGGATCTTCCGGACGTGCTTCGCGCGGGCGTTGCGGCGGGTACCGCGACCGTGACGACGTTCGGTACGGTTTCGTTTACGAAGAATAAATACGAGGAGATCTATCAAAATTTGCAGGTAACGGAGTTTTAAGGCGTGTTGGAAGTATCGACGTTAAAAGCGGATCGGGAAGTGGAAGCGATCATGACGATGTCCGAGCGGCAGATCGAGGCGCTCGGATTTACCGAGCACAGCAAGCGCCATTCGGGGATCGTCAGCAAATGGTCGGGAGAGATTCTGCGCGCGCTCGGAAAGGCGCCGGAGCGCGTCAGGCTTGCCGAATTGGCGGGGTATCTCCACGATATCGGGAATTGCATCAACCGCAAAGATCACGCCCAGAGCGGCGCGTTGCTCGCCTATAAAATTCTGACGCGTCTCGGTCTCGATTGCGGCGACGCGGCGGAAATCATGATGGCGATCGGCAATCACGACGAGCAGTACGGAGTTCCCGTTTCCGACGTCTCCGCGGCGCTCATTCTGGCGGATAAAGCGGACGTGCACAAGAGCCGCGTAAAAAAGAACATCACGAACGTCAGTCTCGCGGACATTCACGACCGCGTGAATCTTGCGGCGGAGCGTTCGTTCATTACGGTCGATCAGACGCTCGCCGTGATCACGCTGAATATCGAGATCAATACGGAAATCTGCCCCGTCATGGATTATTTTGAGATTTACTTCAACCGCATGCAGCTCTGCCGCCGCGCGGCGGAGTTTCTCCATTGCCGTTTTTCGCTGGTGATCAACGGCGTCGTGTTGCTCTGATAAAAGACCGTCGGTACAAGATATTGTGGTGATTCAAAAAAATTTTTCCAAATATTGTGACATAAACGGTTGACAAACGTGCAGATATGGTGTATAGTGGAAGCGTTCCCCCGATTCGGGAACGCTGCTTCTTTTCTGAAAGAAGGGGAAATGCAAAAAAAGGGGTGTCGCAAATGAAAATTATCAAGAGAAGCGGAACGGAAGTTGCATTCGACGTGCGGAAGATCGTCAACGCGATCCGCAAAGCGAACGCAGAAGTGAGCGAGGACAATCGTCTTTCCGACGAGCAGATCAGCCGTATCGCCGAGAAAGTGACGGCGCTTGCAAAAGATCTGAACCGTGCGGTCAACGTGGAGGAGATACAGGACTTCGTCGAGAACCAGATCATGGCGGAGCGGGCGTTTGCCGTCGCGCGGAAGTATATCACCTACCGTTATACGCGTACGCTCGTCCGCAATTCAAACACGACGGACGCGCAGATTCTCAGCCTGATCGAATGTAACAACGAAGAGGTCAAGCAGGAGAACTCCAATAAAAATCCCACGGTCAATTCCGTTCAGCGCGATTACATGGCGGGCGAAGTCTCCAAAGACCTGACGCGTCGGATTCTTCTGCCGCGCGACGTCGTCGAAGCGCACGACGAAGGATTGATTCATTTCCACGACGCCGATTATTTCGCACAGCACATGCACAACTGCGATCTCGTCAATCTGGAAGACATGTTGCAGAACGGAACGGTCATTTCGGGTACGCTCATCGAAAAACCGCATTCCTTCTCGACCGCGTGCAATATCGCCACGCAGATCATCGCGCAGGTGGCTTCTTCGCAATACGGCGGGCAGAGCATCACGTTGACGCATCTTGCGCCCTTCGTGCAGGTTTCGCGCGAGAAGATCGCCCGCGAGGTGCGTGAAGAGCTTTCGGGCGTTACGGGCGTTTCGGAAGAGTTGATCGCGGAGATTACGGAAAAACGCCTTCGGGGCGAAATCCGTAAGGGAATCCAGATGATTCAGTATCAGGTCGTCACCCTTCTCACGACGAACGGACAGGCGCCTTTCGTGACCGTATTCATGTACCTCAACGAAGCGCGGAACGAGCGCGAAAAACAGGATCTCGCGCTCATCATCGAGGAGACGTTGCGTCAGCGGATTCAGGGCGTGAAGAACGAATCGGGCGTATGGATTACTCCCGCGTTCCCCAAACTCATCTACGTTTTAGAAGAGGACAATATCCGCGAAGGAACGAAGTATTGGTATCTCACGCAATTGTCCGCGAAATGCACCGCAAAACGCATGGTTCCCGACTATATATCCGAGAAGAAGATGCTCGAATATAAGGTGGATAAAAACGGAGAGGGGCATTGTTATACCTGTATGGGTTGCAGAAGTTTCCTCACGCCTTACGTCGACGAGAACGGAAAGCCGAAGTACTACGGTCGCTTCAATCAGGGCGTTGTAACGATCAATCTCGTGGACGTTGCGCTCTCTTCGGGCGGAGACGTCGAGAAGTTCTGGAAGATTTTCGACGAACGGCTCGAACTGTGTTACCGCGCGTTGATGTGCCGTCATAACCGTCTGAAAGGAACGCTTTCCGACGCGGCGCCCATACTCTGGCAGTACGGCGCGCTTGCCCGTCTGAAAAAGGGCGAGCCGATCGATAAGTTGCTCTACGGCGGCTATTCGACGATTTCGCTCGGTTACGCGGGATTGTACGAGTGCACCAAATACATGACGGGAAAATCGCACACGGACGAGGAGGCGAAGCCGTTCGCGCTCTCCGTCATGCAATACATGAACGACAAGTGCAAGGGCTGGAAGGCGAAGGAGAACATCGATTTCTCGCTCTACGGAACGCCGCTTGAAAGCACGACGTATAAATTCGCCAAAGCGTTGCAGAAACGGTTCGGCGTCATCAAAGGCGTTACCGATAAAAATTATATCACGAACAGCTATCACGTTCACGTCAGCGAGGAGATCGACGCGTTTACCAAACTCAAATTCGAGAGCGATTTCCAACAGCTTTCGCCCGGCGGCGCGATCTCTTACGTGGAAGTGCCGAACATGCAGGACAACATTCCCGCCGTTCTTTCCGTGATGCAGTTCATCTACGACAACATCATGTATGCGGAGTTGAATACCAAGAGCGACTATTGTCAGGTCTGCGGTTACGACGGAGAGATCAGAATCGTCGAAGAGGACGGAAAATTGCTTTGGGAGTGCCCGCATTGCCACAACCGCGATCAGTCGAAGATGAACGTTGCGCGCAGAACGTGCGGCTATATCGGAACGCAGTATTGGAATCAGGGCAGAACGCAGGAAATCCAAGACAGGGTGTTGCATTTATAAACGATGAATTACGCCGAGATTAAAAAAACGGATATTGCGAACGGAGAGGGGGTGCGAGTCTCCCTCTTCGTTTCCGGTTGCAGGCGGCATTGCCGGAACTGTTTCAACCGCGTCGCGTGGGATTTCGGGTACGGAAAGCCGTTCGGCGCGGAAGTGCAGGAAGAACTGATCGCCGCGCTTTCTCCCTCTTATATCTCGGGGCTGACGCTGCTCGGCGGGGATCCGTTCGAGCCGGAAAATCAGCGCGCGCTGTTACCGTTCGTTCGTTCCGTCCGCGAACGTCTGCCCGACAAAACGGTCTGGTGCTATACGGGCTATACCTATGAAGACGGGCGTCTGAAAGAGCGGGAGGCGAACTGCGAAGCGACGGAAGCGTTGATTTCTTTGCTCGACGTGCTCGTGGACGGGAGATTTGAAGAGGATCTGAAAGACATTCGGCTTCGCTTCCGCGGCTCTTCCAATCAGCGAATTATCGACGTAAAACAGAGCTTAAAGACGAATAGCGTAGTACTAGATCTGACATAATATTCAAAAAACGCGGGAAATTCCTGCGTTTTTTGGCTTTTGGCGGCTGTGGGTTGGAGGAAGCGCGGAGGATGGGGTATAATAATAAGGTGCGAATAAACGGAGGCGAAGTATGAATAAATTGCAGATGCGCCGTTATGCGAAGTTATTGGCAAAGACGGGCATAAACGTAAAAAAGGGGCAATGGGTTATGGTGATCGCGGAACTCGATCAGCCGGAATTCGTAGAGATGGCGGTCGAGGAGCTCTATCGGGCGGGCGCGGGGAAAGTGACGGTGGAATGGTCTCATCAGCCGTTGACTGCGTTGCATTACCGCTATCAGAAGGAAAAGACGCTCTCAGAGATCGCGAAATGGGAAATCGAAAAATGGGAATTGCGCAAGTCGGAACTACCCGCGATGCTCTATCTCGAATCGGAGGATCCGGACGGACTTGCGGGAATCGATCAGGAGAAAATGACGGCGGTCCGGCTTTCCAGGATGAAAGCGTTCAAGCCCTATCGGGACGCGATGGACAACCGTTATCAATGGTGTATCGCGGCGGTGCCCGGAAAGAAGTGGGCGAAAAAGGTTTTCCCGCATCTGAACGTCAATCAGGCGGTCGAAAAGCTGTGGGATGCGATCCTGACTGCTTCCCGCGCCGACGGTCCCGATCCCGTTCGCGAATGGATGCGCCATAACGACGAGATCGCCAAGCGGTGCGACTATCTCAACGGGCTCGGTCTGGTAGCGTTGGAGTACAAATCCTCGAACGGAACGGATTTCCGAGTGGGGCTCATTCCCGAAGCGAACTTCATGGGCGGAGGGGAAGAGGATCTGAACGGACGCTATTTCAATCCGAATATTCCGTCCGAGGAGATCTTCACGTCTCCCAAGGCGGGCGACGCGGAGGGAATCGTCTATTCCGCAAAGCCGCTTTCCTATCAGGGGGAGCTCATTGAAAATTTCTCGATGCGTTTTGAAGGCGGGAAGGTCGTCGAAGTGAAGGCGGAGAAGAACGCGCATTTGTTGGAGAAGATGATTTCGATGGACGAAGGCGCCGCGAAGCTGGGCGAAGTCGCTCTGATTGCGTACGATTCCCCGATCAACAATTCGGGCGTGTTGTTCTATCATACGCTGTTCGACGAAAACGCAAGCTGTCATCTCGCGCTGGGGAGAGGTTTCACGAACTGCGTGCGCGGGTACGAGACGATGACGAAGGAAGATTTAGATAAGATCGGAATCAACGACAGCGTGATTCACGTCGATTTTATGATCGGTACGAAAGATCTCGAAGTGATCGGGATCACGAAAAACGGCGCGCGCGTTCCCGTATTCAAAGCGGGAAATTGGGCGTTTTAATCGGTCGAAAAACGGGTATTTATCAACAGAGAAGATTTCAAAGAGGTAAAGTATGATATTAATCGATATTATATCCGGCTTTCTGGGCGCCGGAAAGACGACGCTGATCAAAAAATTGATCAAGGAAGCGTATGCGGGCGAGAAAGTCGTTCTGATCGAGAACGAATTCGGCGAAATCGGCGTAGACGGCGGATTTTTGCGCGACGCGGGAATCGAAATCACGGAAATGAATTCCGGCTGTATCTGCTGCTCGCTCGTCGGGGATTTCGCGAAAGCGTTGAAAGAGGTCGCGGAGCGGTATGCTCCCGATCGGATCGTCATCGAACCTTCGGGCGTCGGGAAACTTTCGGACGTCATAAAAGCAGTGCGCCGCGCGGAAGTTCCGGATTCGCGACTGAACGCGTTCTGTACCGTCGTAGACGCGAAAAAATGCAGATTGTATCTCAAAAACTTCGGCGAATTTTTTCTCGACCAGGTGGAGAACGCAAGCTGTATCGTCCTTTCCCACACGGCGGGCGAGGAAGAGAAGGTCGCAAAAGCGGTCGAATTGTTGCGTGAACACATTTCCGCAACCATCGTGACCACCGATTGGGAGAAACTTTCGGGAAAAGAAATCTTGCTTGCGATGCAACAGACGGACAGCCTGAAAGCAGAGCTTGAAAAGCTGGAAGCGGAAGAACACGAGCATTGTCACCACCACGACGGGGAAGAACACGAGCATTGCCACC
>CAMGEK010000069.1 GCA_946055105.1 uncultured Clostridia bacterium | reverse complement strand
AGAAATAAATTTCTTTCATGATACACCTTTCCCGCGGAATTGTAAAGGAAGGAGAAGAAAAAATGGAAACTTTTTGCGCGGTAATTTGCGAGTACAACCCTTTTCACAACGGTCACGCCCGTCAACTCGAAAAAATCAGAGCCGAGAGCGGCTGCGACCGCATTCTCTGCCTGATGAGCGGAAATTTCACTCAGCGCGGCGAAGCGGCGGTTTTCGATAAATACGCCCGCGCCCGTCACGCCGTCCTGTGCGGCGCGGACGTCGTGCTCGAACTTCCCGTCGCGTTTTCCGTCGCGCCCGCGGAACTCTTCGCAAAGGGCGCGGTCAAACTCCTCGCCTCTCTGCCCGACGTGCGCGTACTCGCGTTCGGCTGCGAAAGCGGCGGGAAAACCGAATTTCTCTCCGCCGCGCAGGCGACTCTCTCCGAGGACAAACAGTTCAAAGCGACGCTCAAAGAAAATCTGAAAAGCGGCGATTCTTTCGCAAGAGCGCGCACGAAGACGTTGCTCGCGCTCAACGAAGGCTTGGACGAATCGCTCTTTTCCTCCCCGAACAACGTGCTCGGCGTAGAGTACTGCCGCGCGATTTTAAGCTACGGGAGCGCGATTTCTCCCCTGCCTCTGAAACGGGTCGGGAGCGGTCATGCGGACGGGCGCGTCCGACGGAATTTTTCCTCCGCGACCGCCCTGCGCGCCTGCATGGCGCAACCGTCGATAAAGACGCGCCGCGCCTTAAAACGCAATCTGCCCGCGCCCGTACTGCCCGACGCGCTCGCCTTTACGCCGTTTGCGTTTGAAACCGCGGTCATGTGCGCGCTCGCCGCCGCCGATCCCCGATCGCTCGCGCTCGTCACCGATTGCACGGAGGGCTTGGAAAACCGTCTCAAAGCGCTGCAAAAGAGCAATCCGGACTATCGGACGTTTCTCTCCAAGGCGACCTCAAAACGCTACACGCTCTCCCGCCTCAAACGCATTTTATGCGCGAATCTGCTCGGCGTCCGCGATCGCGACGTGCGGGATTTTCTCGCGTCTCCCCTCTATTATAAAGTGCTCGCCGTGAAAAAATCGGGCGCGGAAGAGATCTTTTCCTCGCTCGGTCGGGGCGAATATCCGCTCGTCGCCCGCAAAAGCGACGTCGCCGCGCTCAAAAAAGACGCGCGAAACTGTTTCGACTGCGACGTTCGGGCGAACGACGTCTACAACGCCCTGCGCCGTTCTTTTTGCAGCGAATTCACGACGCTGTTCGTCGAATGAACGCAAACGCATAACTCCGAATCCGCATCTGTGCGATCGCGCATACGAGGCGTTTTTCGCCCCGATTGCATTCGCCGACATACGTTCGCCGACGCATATCGCGACGCAAACCGCGAAAAAACGACGCGGAAAAGCAGAAGTTCCTCCGTCTCGGGGGAACTTCTGCTTTTGTGAGAGAATATGAAAAAAGTTTTTCGTATGATCGTCTTAACGATTCCTATTGTAACGCGCGAAAGTGTTCGTTTCGTGAAAGGAATATAAAAATAAGACGAACATACGGGCTTTACGCGTATTTTTCCGCAAGCTTTTGCGCGACGCGCAGTCCGTCCGCCGCGGCGGAAGTGATGCCGCCCGCGTAGCCGCAGCCCTCGCCGCAGGGATAGATTCCCTTCGCGCCGACCGATTGCAGATCGTCGCCGCGCAAAATCCGAAGCGGCGAGCTCGTGCGCGATTCCACGCCCGTCAGAACGGCTTCGTATGCGGCGAATCCGCGCAGACGCGCGTCCATATCGGGAATCGCCGCAGCCATGCAGTCGCAGACGGTTTTCGGCAATACGGCGCGCATGGGCACGAACGCCGTTCCGCACGCATAAGTCGGTCGGACCTCCCCGAAATAATAGCTTTCCTTGCCCGCGAGAAAATCGCCCAGAAGCTGTACGGGCGCACGATAGCCGCCGCCCGCCGTCCGAAACGCCGCGCGTTCGATCTTCCGTTGGTATTCGATTCCCGCGAGCGGGCTTTCGGACGCGAAATCCTCCCGCTTCACCTGCACGACGAGCGCGGAGTTTGCGTTCCTGCCGTCCCGCGCGTAGTCGCTCATGCCGTTGACGACCACGCCGCCCTCCTCGGACGCGGAGGCGATCACCGTTCCGCCGGGACACATGCAGAACGTGAACGCCGCGCGCTCGCCCGCGTGCGACACGAGTTTATAGTCCGCGGCGGGGAGCGCTTCGTAGCCCGCGCCGTATTGCGCGCGCCCGATCGCGCTCTGCAAATGCTCGATCCGCACGCCCACCGCAAATTCTTTCTGCTCCATCGGAATCCCGCGCGCATACAGCGTTTCAAACGTGTCGCGCGCGCTGTGCCCGACCGCTAAAACAAGCTCTTTCGCCTCTTCCCGCACGCCGTTGATATACACGGCGCTGAGCGCGCCGTTTTTCAGTTCCACGTCCGTCAAACGGGAATGAAAGCGCACCTCGCCGCCGTGATCGAGCAGATATTTCCGCATATTGGCGACGACGCCGCGCAGTCGGTCGCTCCCGATATGCGGCTTTCCGAGATATTCCACCTCGGGCGGAGCGCCGAACTCTGCAAACGTTTCGAGCACCTCGCGGTTGAGCGGACTGTTCGTCTGCGTATTGAGTTTTCCGTCGGAAAACGTTCCCGCGCCGCCCTCGCCGAACTGTACGTTGCTTTCGGGATTCAAAGCGCCCCTTTCGTGAAAGGCGCGGACGTCCGCGATCCGCTCTTCCACAGGCGCGCCGCGCTCGACGATCACGGGGCGGAATCCCTGCCGCACGAGCCGTATGGCGCAAAACAGTCCCGCAGGCCCCGCGCCCGCGACGTAGACGGGCGGCGCGGGTTGCGAAATGCGCGGATACTCGCGCGGCGGCTTGTTCTGCGGACGGTCGGAGCACTCCACGGAATACACCCAGACGATATTCGATTTATCGCGCGCGTCGAGCGATTTCCGCAAAATTTTCAGATAGCGGCAGGGCGCGTGCAACTTCTTCTCGCAAACGGCGATCAACGCGCTCTCTTTTTCGCGCGGCCGCAATTTGATATGATTCAACGTGAGAAACATCTTCCGATTCCCTCCGAAACGCAATAAGCCGTTGAAAACGCCCATTGCAGATTGTAACCGCCGCACTCTCCGTCCGCGTTCAGAATTTCTCCCGCGAAATACAGCCCCTTTTGTTTCAGGCTCTGAAAGTCCTCGTCCGTCTCCGCAAGCGGAATCCCGCCCCTCGTCGCCTGCGCATAGGCAAATCCGAGCGTTCCCGTCACCGTGAGCGGGAAACGCTTGATCAGATCGGGAAGCTTGTCCTTATCTCCGCCCGCGCGTTTATAGAGCGCGCGTCCGAGCCCGTTGTTCACCACGCAGAGCAGGCACGCCTCTCCCTCGCGCCCCGCGAGCACGGAGGAGAGCTTCTCCCGCGAAACGTCGGGCAACAGGTCGACGAACAGACGGTCTCCCGTCCGCGCATAGGAGGACGCGCGGAACACGGCGTCGCCCGAAACTCCGCTCTCGGTAAACAGCACGTCGCCGCGCGCCGAAAATACCGTCTCTCCTCCGCGTACGACGAAAAGACGGCTGTCCGCGCGGATTCCCTTCAACCCCCGCACCGAAGCGGGATCGCATCTGAGCTGAACGAGCACGGGCGCGAGCGCGGTCACGGTATGCCCGAACGCCTGAGCCAGCGCGTAGGCGTTTCCGTCCGTGCCGAAATTGGGCGCCGCCATGCCCCCCGCGCACAGCACCGCCGCGTCCGCGCGGTCGACGCCGTCCGAAAGAACGGTGAATTTTCCGTTCCGTTCCGAAATCGCGCGCACGTATGCGCCCGTCCTGATTTCCGCGCCGAGACGCATGAGTTCGCCGCGCAACAGATCGGTCACCGCGGAAGCCTGTCTGCCCGCGGGATACACTCTGCCCCGCGCGTCGGGAAGAAACAACCCGCCCAGTCCCTCGAAAAAGGCGACCGTGTCCTTCGCGCCGAAGCGCGCCAACGTCCGCTCCACCCGATCCGGCAGATCGGAAAAATAACGGGACGCGCCCATGTCCGTATTCGTTACGTTTCCCTGTCCGTTTCCCGTCACGGAAAGTTTTCTTCCGAGCCGCTCCCCGCGCTCGTACACGGTCACGCCGAATCCTTTTCTCGCCAGAAACACGGCGCACGTCATGCCCGCCGCTCCGCCGCCGATAATCGCAATTTTACTCATATTATTATGATAACGCTTTCTGAAATTTTTGTCAACGGTTGACAGATTTCTTTTTCCGTGATACAATAGATTCAAGAAGGAGAATCACTATGAACTTACTTGCAACTTCCTTGACGGAATACCTGAAAAACAACCTCGCGCTCACCGTCGTGCTTGCGGTGATCGTCGTACTGATCGTCATCGTCGTCGTCGCGATGATCGTTTGCGGCGTCAAAGATCAGAAACGCCGCAAGAGCGAAATCGCCGAAGCGTCGGAGCAGACGGCTCCGTCCGACGACGCCGCTCCCGTTGTCGAGAACAAACCCGCGGAAAAAGCTCCCGCAGTCGAGAACAAACCCGCGGAAAAAGCTCCCGCAGTCGAGAACAAGCCCGCGGAAAAAGCTCCCGCAGGCGAGAACAAACCCGCGGAAAAAGCTCCCGCAGTTGAGAATAAGCCTGCGGAAAAAGCTCCCGCAGTCGAGAACAAGCCTGCGGAAAAGACTTCCGCAGTCGAGAACAAACCCGCGGAAAAGACCAAGAAGGTCGTCGCGGAGAAGGAGTCTGCGCAGGCTTCCCGCGAAGAGGAGGCGAAAAAGCAGACGAACAGAGCGGCGAATACGGGCAACGCCAATCCCGTACAGGACGCCGCGAAAGAAGAGACGAAAAAAGATCCTTACGGCGGCAAGTGGATCATTTCCGCAACCGAGTCGGGAAAATACTTATTTGAACTGCGCGCTTCAAACGGGGAACGCATGCTGACGAGCGGCGAATACACCTCCGTACCCGGAGCGAAAAACGGCATCAAAACTTATAAAACGAACATCGAAAAAGGGAATTTCCGTATCGTTCAGACAAAGACGGGAGACTTCATCTTTCAGTTGCTCAACGGCACGGGACAGCTTCTGGCGCTCGGCGCCGATTACAAGACGAAGACGCGGTGCGAAAACGCCGTCGAATCGACCAAACGGTTCGCCGCTTCCGCTTCGATCGAACTTGCAAAACCCGAAGAAGTCTGAACAAATCCCGTTAACGAAAAACGGCACGCCGTCGTTCACCGAACGTGAACGACGGCGTGCTTTTCTTTTTCCTTCCGCCGGATCGGCGAATGTTTCATTGCGTTATTTTGGAATTCCGATCGCATGCAATCGGGAGAACGGATTTCCGATCGGGCGTTGCGATCAGATACCCTTCCTGCGCCGCCGCGAACGTCGCGACGGTACAAATCGGAATCGCAAAAAAGGGCAACGCGATCCGATTCACGAAGAACGGCGTCAGAAACAGAAGCAATCCCGTCGTCTTGTTCGCGATCGTATGAAGCATATACTGCTTGCGCGAGAACGTTCCCGAAAGGTAATTCGCGCATTTTATGAGCGCGATTCCCGCAATCCAGACCGATAGCCAATCGGGAATCCGAATACACGGGAGAATCTTAACAAGACAGACCGCCGTCAGGATAAAATCCGCGATTCCGTCTGTTTTCGCTCCGAAGGTTGACGCCGTTTTTGTCTTTCTCGCAATAAAACCGTCCAGCATATCGCTGATCCCCGCCGTCGCGTAGACGACGTAGAACGGGACGGAGAACGTCCGAACAGACAACAGAACGATCGCGCAAACCGCCCGAAAACCCGTAATGAAATTTGCCATAGAATGAACGTCCGGCGCGCTCTTCGCCGTTACCGTTCGTTTCTGCCGCTGTAAATTCCGCGAACGCGTTCGATCTGCGAAAACACCTCGGCGAGCCCGTCCGTATCCGCTTCCTCGATTTTCCCCTCGTCCGCAAGCCGCGCGACGGCGGGATCGAGCGGAAGTCTGGCATAGGCGGGAACGCCGTATTTTTCGCTCAGTTCTTTAACTTTGCTCTTCCCGAACGGTTCCAGAACGGCGCCGCAATCGGGACAACGCAGATAGCTCATATTCTCCACAAGTCCGAGCACGGGCACGTTCATCATTTTTGCCATATTGACCGCTTTCCCGACGATCATTTCGACGAGATCCTGCGGCGTCGTCACAACGACGATTCCGCTTACGGGAATGCTCTGAAAGACGGAAAGCGGCACGTCGCCCGTACCGGGCGGCATGTCGATGAACATAATATCCACGTCGTCCCATACGACGTCCGTCCAGAACTGAATCGCCGCGCCCGCGATCAGAGAGCCGCGCCATACGACGGGATCCTCTTCGTTTTCCAGCAAAAGATTCATCGACATCGTCTGAATCCCGCTCTTCGTTAAGACGGGAAAAATGCAACCCTCCTCGCCCCGCGCGCGTTCTTTCACGCCGAAGAGTTTGGGGGCGGAAGGTCCCGTCACGTCGGCGTCGAGCAACGCCGCGCGATACCCCCTCGCCCGTGCGCGCACGGTCAGCATCGCCGCCGTAAGAGATTTCCCGACGCCGCCCTTTCCGCTCGCAACCGCGACGACCTTCTTTACCCGCGCCGCCTCGTGCAACGGCTTGATCAGCGACTGTTTATCGCGTGAACCGCAATGACTGCTGCACGACGAACAATCGTGCGTACATGACTCCGACATATTTCATCTCCGATTTTTTCTTCTATTGTACCGCTCTCAAAGGAAAATGTCAATCTACTTTGCCGATGAATCCGTCGCGGAAAGCAGATTTCGTTTGCCGAAGAGCGAAAAAACGCTTGCTTTTCCCGCCGATTTCGTGTAAACTGTATATGCTGTGATAGGCGGGGAGTTAGCGGTGCCCTGTATCTGCAATCCGCTATAGCAGAGCCGAATGCTTTTCCCGGTGTCGCCTGTGGAAGGCCGCACGCGAGAAGGAATGTTGATAACAAGGTCTTATGCAACGCGCTCCCGCGAACCGTGTCAGGGTAGGGATACAGC
>CAMGEK010000068.1 GCA_946055105.1 uncultured Clostridia bacterium | reverse complement strand
GTTTCGCGCCGCAATAACGGAACGAAGGCGGGCGCGCCGACGGGATAGCCGCAGCGCTTGCGCGAAAAACCGCGCCGACGGGAAAACGCTCACAATAGAAAAAACCGCCGATTAACGGACGCGATAGCAGGTCGCAAAGGACGGCTGACAAACAGTCTTATCGGTAGTTCGTTGATCATTTAAGTCAAACAAGACCAAAAGCCAACGCTTTTTCAAAAAACCGCAGAGCTTGCGCGAAAAACCGCGCCGACGGGAAAACCGACGCAGCGATGCTCCGACGGATCAAACAAGAAGAAAGCGAATCCGCCCGCCGTTAACGGCGGGCGGATCATTGATTGCAGAATAAAAAGCGTGCCGAACGGGTTTTCTTGCGTTATTTTTCGGACTTGCGTTTGTATTCGACGCGGGCGGTCTGTTCCCATTCGAGGCTCGTGCGCGAATAGACGCGGCTCTGAATAAAGATGGGAAAGTATTCCAGCTGGAAGAAGGGCGCGACGATCAGCGTTACGATCTTTTCTCCGAGGGAGAGGGGACGGAACGCGTCCCGATAGGCGAGCATGGCGAGCAGGCAGTAGAGGAATACGAACAGATACATGATTCCGAACGGCATGACCGTCAACAGCAGGAGCGCGTCGTTCCAGAGCGGATCGCCGCGGTAGGCGTAATAGATGGAGAAACCCGCGCCCACGCACATCGCGAGGACGGTCGTCACGATGAACAGAATCAAAGGATAGAGCGAGAAGAAATATTCAAACTCCCCCGCGTTGATCGCGCCGCGGTCGCGAACCTGTTTTTTGATGTTCTTTTTATACATTCGGTCGCACTGTGAAAATCCCGTCACCCAGCGCAGACGTCGGGTGTAGCTGTCCTTGTGGCGAAGCACTTCTTCGGTATAGATGACCGCGTACGGGTAGTACATGGAAGTGAATCCTTTCAAAAAACAGTCCATGCGGAGCTCGTAGTCCTCCGTCAGCGTGCGGTACGGCCAGCCGCCGATCCGTTCGATGACTTCGCGGCGGATCATCATGCCCTGTCCGCACATATTCAGCGGGATTCCCTTTTTCGTGCGGTAGGTGTTGCTCAGATCGTCCAGCATGGGATAGACGAGCGCGGAACAGTTGGAAAAGACGGTGCGCGAATTCCGGTCGCCGAGATAATTCTTGATGAGCTTGCGCGAAAGAAAGATCTGAAAATCGTGTTCGAGCGCGTTGTTGAGTTCGGAGACGTAGTCGGGGCGAAGCACCGCGTCCGCGTCCACGATCACGAACGCGTCGTAAGCGGAAAACCGCTCTTTTGAAAGCTGTTTGAAGTAACCGTCGAGCGCCGCGCCCTTACAGGTCTGGTCGGGAACGACGAATACGTTCATGCCGAGCGCGCGCGCCCGCTCCACCGTCGGATCGGTTTCCTCTTTGACGATGACGTTTACGTCGAAATAGTCCCGATCGTAAGTCTGTTGCAAAATAGAATCGAACAGATCGCCGATGATGCGGCTCTCGTTTCGCGCGGGAATCACGAGCGCGATGCGCCGTTTTTGTTTCGCCGTGAGATAGGGCGGCTTTTTGAACGCGTAACACAGTTGAATGAGTTTCGGCAGATACAGCACGACCGAAAGACACGCAAAAATCGCGTACGCGATGAGCGCGGATTTTATCAAGACGGTTTCCTCTGCTTTCGCCGTGATTCGGCGTAAGTTACAGACATATTATACCCGCAAACGGCGGCGTTTGTCAACGATTTTCCAAACAATCATATATTTTTATGACAAACGGACGAAAGCCCGCCCGCCTTGCGAGCAAAGCGGGCGGGCTGATGAACGATCGGGCGGATTTCCGCTCAGTCGAAGCGGATTTTTTCTTCGATATAGGCGATCGCTTCGTCTGCGGAGAGACGGATCTGCGCCATCGTGTCGCGGTCGCGGACGGTCACGGTACCGTCTTCGACCGTCTGAAAATCGACGGTCAGGCAGAACGGCGTTCCGATCTCGTCCTGTCTGCGGTAGCGTTTTCCGATAGAGCCGGCTTCGTCGTAGGAGACGGGGAAGCGTTTCGCCAATTTTGCGGAGAGCTCTCTCGCCTGCGGCGCGAGGTTCTTTTGCAGCGGCAGAACGGCGGCTTTATACGCCGCGATCGCGGGATGAAAGCGCATGACGTTGCGGATTTCGCCGTTTTCGAGCGTCTCTTCGTCGTATGCCTCGGAGAGCGCGGCGAGCATGAGACGGTCCGCGCCGATGGAGTATTCGATGACGTAGGGGATATAGCGCTCCCCGCTGACGGGATCGACGTACGCGAGCGATTTGCCCGAAAATTCCTGATGGCGGGAGAGGTCGTAATCGGTGCGGTTGTGGATTCCGTTGAGTTCCGACCAGCCCATGGGGAAGAGGTACTGAATATCGCACGCCTCCTTGGCGTAGTGAGCGAGTTTATCGTGATCCTTGAAGCGCAGACGCTCTTCGCTGAACCCGAGCGAAACGAGGAAATCCCACGCTTTTTTCTTGAATTCGGCGTAAAATTCGCTGTCCGTGCCCGCTTTGCAGAACCATTGGTGCTCCATCTGTTCAAATTCGATGGTGCGGAAGATGAAGTTTCCGGGCGTGATCTCGTTCCGGAAGGCTTTGCCGATCTGCGCGATGCCGAACGGCACTTTCGCGCGGGTGGTGCGCTGTACGTTGAGGAAGTTGACGAACTCGCCCTGCGCCGTTTCGGGACGGAGATAAATCTTATTCTGATTTTCGTCCGTCACGCCGCGGGAGGTCTCGAACATAAGATTAAAGGTGCGGATATTCGTCCAATTAAACTTTCCGCAGATCGGACAGCAGACGCGGTGCTCCGCGATATACGCTTCCATTTCCTCGTTGGTCATCGCGTCGGGATTGACCTTCCCCTTGGAGTGCGCCTCGATGAGGTTGTCCGCGCGGTGACGGCTCTTACATTCCTTGCAGTCCATTTTGGGATCGGTGAACGAAGTCGTGTGTCCGCTCGCATCCCAGACGCGGGAATTCATTAAAATCGCGGCGTCCACGCCGAATGAATTGTCGCTCTCCTGAACGAACCGTTTCCACCAGGCGCGCTTCAAATTGTTCTTGATTTCCACGCCGACGGGACCGTAGTCCCAGGTGTTTCCCATTCCGCCGTAAATTTCGCTTCCGGGGAAGATAATGCCTCTCGTCTTGCACAGCGCGACGAGCTTTTCCATCGTTACCGCTCTTTCTGCCATATTCCGATCTCCTGACGAACTCGTTTTATTCCTCAATATCCTATCATTTTGCGCGCGGATAGTCAAGCGTTCGCGCCCTCTGCGGAAAATTTTTCATACGCGGAACAGTCGGAAGAGCGCGTTCGCGCCCGCCGTCGCCGCGCCCGCCGTCAGAAAGTACGAAAGCAGGGCGAATCCTTCGCCCGCGGGGAAGAGTCTCGTCAGGAAGAACGCGCCCGCCGTTGCCGCCGCGCCGAGCGGAACGCGCCACAGTCTCCGCGCGGAGACGGGGAGCCGCGCGCGGATCAAACGGTCGCAGACGGGCAGAAAGACCGCCGCGCCCGAAAGCAGTCCCGCCGTCTTGACGTAATCGTGCGGCGCGGAGAAGAAGAGCGGCGCGAGGGCGAGCAAGGCGCAGGCGCAGAGTGCGAAATACCGCGCGCCGTAAGCGCGGTCGTACACGAACGACCAGATCAGTCCTACGGCGACGCCGAGGAGAAATCCCGCGAGCACGTCGGACGGATAATGCACGCCGAAGTACATGCGGGAACAGGCGACGAGAAGTAAGACGAGAAAACTGACCGCCGCGACCGCGATTTTCCGAACCCGCGCGGAGAGCGCGGCGAGAAAGCTCGTCGTCAATTGCACGTGCCCGCTCGGAAAGGAGACGTTTGCGGTCAGCGACGTCGTGGAGAGGAAGGGCGAATCGACGGGCAGGAGGGAGACGTCGCCCGCGACGTAGGGGCGCGGGCGCGCGACGGCGCATTTGAGAAAGGCGTTGAGCGAAAGCGAAGAGAGCGCGACGACCGCAAAGCGTTCGCCCGTCTTCGTCGGGGCGAGCCAGAAAAAGAGCGCGACGGCGGCGGCGAGGAGTACTCCTTCGCCGAGAAAGGAGAAAAAGCCGAAGAACGCGGTCGCGCCCGCGCAGCGGATTGTTTCAAACCATTGAAGAATCGTGACGTCCATGGGAAAATTATAGCATATTTTTCCGAAAAATACCTTTGAAAAAGTATCATTTCTGAATAAAATATGCTATAATCAAAGCGAATAAATCTAGCACGGAGAAAAAACGGGCGTTATTTTCTCCGAAACGGGAGCGATCGCATGGCGGAAGCGGCTAATTTTATCGAACAGATCATCAACGAGGAGCTGGCGGACGGAACGGTGACGGCGATTCAGACGCGCTTTCCGCCCGAACCCAACGGCTATCTGCATATCGGGCACGCGAAGAGCATGTTCGTCAATTTCGGCACGGCGGAAAAATACGGCGGCAAGTGTAATCTGTTCTTCGACGACACCAATCCCTCCAAGGAAAAGACGGAGTACGTCGACGCGATCCGCGCGGACATCCGCTGGATGGGTTACGAATGGGCGAAAGAGGTCTATGCATCCGACTTCTTTCCGCAGATCTACGAGTTCGCGTTGCGGCTCATCCGCGAGGGGAAGGCGTACGTCTGCGATCTTTCCGCGGACGAGATCCGCGATACGCGCGGCACGCTGACCGAGCCGGGCAGGGAGAGCCCCTATCGCAACCGTTCCGTCGCGGAAAATCTCCGTCTGTTCGAGGAGATGAAGGCGGGCGGATACGCGGACGGCGAGAAGTGTCTGCGCGCCAAGATCGACATGGCGTCGCCCAACATCAACCTGCGCGATCCCGTTATTTACAGAATCCTGCACGCGACGCATCACCGCACGGGCGACGAATGGTGCGTCTATCCCATGTACGACTTCGCGCACCCGATCTGCGACTATTTGCAGGGCGTGACGCATTCGCTGTGCACGTTGGAATTCGAGGATCACCGCCCGCTCTACGATTGGGTGGGGATTTCGCTCGGATTTTTCCCCAAACCGCGGCAGATCGAATTCGCGCGGCTCAATCTCACCAATCTCGTCATGAGCAAGCGGTATCTGAAAAAGCTCGTCGAGGACGGCGCGGTGCACGGCTGGGACGATCCCCGCATGCCCACGCTGGCGGGACTGCGCAACCGCGGGATTCCCGTCGCCGCCATCAAGGATTTCTGCGAGCGCGTGGGCGTGGCGAAGGCAAATTCGGAGTGCGAGATCGGATATTTCGAGGCGTGCGTCCGCGAGTACCTGAACGCGCACGCGCCGCGCGCCATGGCGGTGCTCGATCCGTTGAAACTGACGATCGTCAATTACGAGGGAGAAGAGGACGTCGATTTCGACGTCAATCAGCTCGATCCCGAAGCGGGCACGCGCAAGGTGCGGTTCGGCAGGACGCTCTACGTCGAGCGGAGCGATTTTTCGCTCGATCCGCCGCCGAAGTATTACCGTCTGAAAATCGGCGGATACGTCCGTCTGAAAAACGCGTATATCGTGCGTTGCGACGAGGCGGTGAAGGACGAACGGGGAGAGGTCGTCGAGGTCAGATGCGCTTATATCCCCGAATCGCGCAGCGGTTCGGACACGAGCGGGATCAAGGCGAAGGGCGTGATTCATTGGGTGAACGCGGAGACTTGCGTCGACGCGGTCGTCAAACGGTACGATTATCTGCTCCGCGACGCGGACTATGCGGGACAGGATTTTTCGGAGCGCATGAATTACGACAGCGAACACGTCTATTCCGCGAAGGCGGAACCCGCTCTGGCGGAGGCGTCGGACGGGGAAGCGTTCCAGCTCATGCGGACGGGATATTACAAGAAATGTACCGAGCAAGGCGCGCTGTGCCTGTCGGAGATCGTTTCGCTGAAAGACAATTTCAACAAATAAAAGAAAAGGAGAAGGCGTATGATCAACCAATTACTTGCGCTGAGCGTGACGGTGAAGCTCGTCATCGCGGTGCTCTGCGTCGTCGGTCTCGCAATTCTGACGTACGGGTTCTGCCGCAGATTTTCAAAGATGAGCTGGACGGGTTGGCAGGTATTCATCCTGTTTTTCCTGACCTTATTGCTCGGGAAAATTCCCGTATCGCAAAATAAATTCGTCTATTTCGGAATCGTGGTCGGCGTATTTTTCGTCTGCGCCGCGCTCGTCTTTCTTGCGGGCGGCGCCGTTCGCGCGTATTTCCGTTCCCGCACCAAGCGGGCGAATTGGCTCTTCCGCACGTTCGATCGGATTCTCGGCGCGCTGACCGCGGTCGTCAGTCTCGCGGCGCTGTTGTTTTCGATCGGCGGGTTCGCGCTCACGATTCTTTCCGTCTGCACCAATCTGGACGAGGGCGCGCTCGCCGTCGTCTATCAGTTCTCGATCGGCGGAAAAACGGTCTGGGGCGTCGTCGGAAAATACGCGCTCGATTTCTTCCTCGTCGGACTGCTCGCGCTCGCGGTGCGCGGCGGGTATCGGCTCGGCTTGCTGCGTTCGGTATGGACGGCGGTCATGATGCTGCTCACCGTCTGCGCGTTTGCCGGCGCGATCGTGATCGCGATGAAAGCTCCGGGAATTTCCGCGCTTTCGCTGAAACTGATCGGCGCGTTTTCGGGAAGCATGAACGCCGTGCTCGCGAAGATTCTCGGCTACGGAATCGTCGCGCTCGTCGCGTTCATCGTCCTCGTCGTCGTCATCGTCCTTGTGAACCTGCTCATCAATCTGGGCGTGCGCGAACTCGACAGAATCAAAGTCGTCCGTTTCATCGACGGCGGACTCTTCTCCGTCGTGTGTTTCTGTCTGGTGGCGGCGCTCGTCTGCGGCGTCAGCTTCGGCGTCTACGCGATGGTTAACGGCTCGCTCGCCGCTCTCGGCGGCGTTGGGGAAACGATTCAGAATTTTGCGGTCAAGGTACGGCTTGAAGAGCTTTGCACGACCTCTCCGCTCTGCAAGTTCTTCTACGAATACAACCCGATCCTGCTCCTGCTGAAAAAGGGTTGATCGCGGCGTTGACGCGGGAGCTACGGCTCCCGCTTTTCTTTCCTTCGGACGGCGCGCGCCCGCGCGGTCGCGAGAGGGGAAGACGGCGGCGCGCAGTCGGAATACGGGGCGCAAACGCTTGGAGCGGCGGACGATTGGGCGCAGGCTCGCGGGGGCGGGCTTTGCACGGACGCTCGGCGCGTCGCGCGGCGGAATTTTCTTGACAAAAAAAGCAAATAATAGTACAATCGGAGGAAACGGGCGGATTGCCCGAAGCGAGGGGAGAGGAATGCTGGACAAGCGTACGACGGCGCTGCTCGACAAAATCAACGAGCTCTGTTCCGAGGGGATATAGGCATCCTATACACCTAAGAGAAAAGTTATATTCCTTGTGCT
>CAMGEK010000067.1 GCA_946055105.1 uncultured Clostridia bacterium | reverse complement strand
GATCCGTCCGTAAAAAACTTTTACGACTTCACGGTGGATTCGTTCGCGCGCGAAGGGTATGAATATACGCCCCTGGAACGTAAAATACCGGTGGCGATCTGATGAAAGCGATCTTACACGCCGACAGAAAATGGGGGATCGGTAAGGCGAACGACCTCATGTTCAAGCTTCCGAAGGACATGAAGTTTTTCCGCGAGACGACGAAAGGGAAGATCGTCGTGATGGGCTTGAATACGCTCCGTTCCTTTCCGAACGGGAAGCCGCTCAAAAACAGAGTGAACGTGGTGCTCTCGCCCGAGGACGTGGACGAGGACGCGATCACGGCGCACAACCTCGGAGAATTGTTCGGGATCTTGAAAAACTATCCGACCGACGACGTATTCGTGATCGGGGGCGCGAGCGTATATCGGACGCTGTTTCCCTATTGCAGCGAAATTCTCGTCACGAAGGTGGACGCCGACGGCGGTGCGGAGGCGTTCGTGCCCGATCTGGACGAATCGCCCGATTACGAACTCGTTTCCGAGAGCGAACGGGAGGAGGACAACGGCTACGCAATCCGCTTCTGCGTTTATCGGAACGTGAAGCCTTCGGACGTGCCGACGGAAGAAAAATAAGGAAAAAAATAAAAAAACGGGCGCGAAGGCGTCCGTTTTTGTTGAAAAAATCGCTTAAATGTATTAGAATAGAACGCGGATAAAATTTTTAAGCAACAGAGGTATTGCGGTGTTAAGAGAAGATTTGAGAAATATAGCGATCATTGCCCACGTTGACCACGGCAAGACGACGCTCGTCGATCAGATGTTGAAGCAGGGCGGTACGTTCCGCGAAAATCAGGTCGTGGAAGATCGCGTCATGGACTCCAACGCGCTCGAACGCGAGCGCGGGATTACCATTCTCGCAAAAAATACGTCCATTCACTATAACGGCGTGAAAATCAACATTATCGACACGCCGGGACACGCCGATTTTTCGGGCGAAGTGGAACGCGTTCTGAAAATGGTTTCGGGCGTTCTCATTCTCGTGGACGCGGCGGAAGGTCCGATGCCGCAGACGCGGTTCGTCACGCAGAAAGCGCTCGAAATGGGGCATAAACTCATCATCGTCGTCAATAAAGTCGACCGTCCCGACGCTCGCGTGAACGAAGTCGTGGACGAAGTGCTCGAACTTCTGATGGATCTGAACGCTTCCGACGATCAGCTCGAAAGTCCGTTCGTGTTCTGTTCGGGGAGGGCGGGAACGTCCTCGCTGTCGCCCGACGAACAGGGGAGCGATTTGAAACCGCTGTTTGAAACCGTTCTCAGTCAGTTTCCTCCCCTTGAAACGGACGAGAAGAGCCCGTTGCAGATTCTCGTGTCATCCATCGACTATAACGAATACGTCGGCAGAATCGGTATCGGCAGAATCGAACGCGGTACTGCCCGCGCGGGCGCGGACGTCACCGTGTGCAACTATAACAATAAGAACGTGAGAACGCGCGGCAAGCTCGTCAATCTTTACGAAATCGAGGGCTTGAACCGCGTTCCCTGCGAAAGCGCGACGGCGGGCGACATCGTCTGCTTTTCGGGACTGGAAAATATCAACATCGGGGATACGGTCTGCGCTTCCGACGCCGTAGAGCCCGTTTCGTTCGTGAAAATTTCCGAACCGACGGTGGAAATGATCTTTTCCATCAACGATTCGCCCTTTGCGGGAAAAGAGGGGAAGTTCGTCACGACGCGCCATCTGCGCGAGCGGCTTTACCGCGAACTTCTGAAAGACGTTTCTCTGCGCGTCGAGGACACCGATTCCGCCGATTCCTTCCGCGTTTCGGGCAGGGGCGAAATGCACCTTTCCATTCTCATCGAAACGATGCGCCGCGAGGGGTATGAATTTCAGGTCAGCTCCCCCAAAGTGCTCTATAAGACGATCGACGGACAGCTCTACGAGCCTGTCGAGCGTCTGATCGTCGACGTCCCCGAGGACGGTACCGGCTCGGTATTCCAGAGCATGGGCGAGCGCAAGGGCGAACTTTTGCATATGAGCGCGATCGGTTCGCGCATGCGGTTGGAATTTCTCATTCCCGCCCGCGGACTCTTCGGATATAAGAGCGAATTTCTGACGGATACCAAGGGCGAAGGGGTAATGAGCTCCGTCTTTTTTGAATATCAGCCGTACAAAGGAGAGATCGCACGCAGGAATACGGGATCGCTCGTCGCATTCGAGACGGGGGAAGCGGTAACGTACGGACTGTTCAACGCGCAGGGCAGAGGGACGCTCTTTATCGGCGCGGGAACGCCCGTTTACGAGGGTATGGTCGTCGGTGTTTCGCCCAAGGACGAGGACATCAACGTGAACGTCTGTAAGACGAAACACCTCACGAATACGCGCTCTTCCGCTTCGGACGACGCGCTTCGCCTGATTACGCCCAAGAAAATGAGTCTCGAAGAATCTCTGGAATTTATCAACGACGACGAATTGCTGGAAATCACGCCGCAGAACGTCCGCGTGAGAAAGCGGATTTTAGACAGCGAATTGCGGGCGAAAGCGCGCGCCAAGGCGAAACTTCAAAGTTAAATAAAAAAACGGGTTCGGTATCATACAGCCGAGCCTGTATTTTTTTATCTCCAAGTGCGTTTTCTATCGGTTTCCGTAGATCTCCCGACGGAAAATAGGAAAAAAGAATGCCGATTGACAGGAATGCTATCGGGTGCGAAATCTTCAAATAGCGACTGACTGATCGGCGTCTGACTTGATATTACTCCGTTATCGGCAAAAAGTCAACGGATTTTCACAAGTCCGCGCAGGGAAGTTTTATCATTAAAAAGCTTTTCGTGGAAAAAGCAGGGATTCACAAGCCGGAGCGGGGAAGTGTCATAAAAAAGCAGGGATTCAAAAGTCCGCGCAGGGAAGTTTATACGATAAAGACGTTCCGCCGCGTCTCAGAGAAGTCCTTTTGTGCGGAAAAATTCCCGATTATAGACGACGGACGGATGACGGGAAAAGCGCGCTTCCGCCATCTTATGATAGAATACCGCTTTTTTGTGTTCTCCGAGGGCGTAGTAACAGACGGTCAGTTCGAGCATGGGCGTCAGAGTGCGATCCGTCGGATTTTCAAAATCGCCTTCCGACGAGTGATCGCGGCAGAAGAGGGCGGCGGTAAACCAGAAAATCGCGCCGCGCAAGTCGCCTTTTTTCCGCAAAAGCGCGCCCGCCGCACAGAGCGCGCCCGCCCGCGGCTCTCCGAACCGAAAGGAAGAAAAGATCGCGTTTAACGCCTGTTCCGTCTTTCCGCAGGCTTCCAGACAGAGCGAGAGGACTTTACACGCTTCGATGCGGTTGACGTACCACCCCGATTCGTCCTCGATCATCTCTTGGAGCACGGCGATCGCTTCCCGATATAGTCGGTGATAATACAGTTCCCGTCCGTAATAAAACAGGTCGCGCGGGGCAAGGCGCGCGCCCTTTTCGATCTGCTCCTGATAGATGCGGAGATTGCGCATGCCTCTGTCTTTGGTGGTGCGCAGGTGTAGGACGCGGAAATCCGCCGTAACGATTTTCCCGACGGGCGGAATGCACTCGTGTACCGCGCCTTGCCAGACGGGATTTGAAGCGCGGCGGAGAATCCGTTCCCGCAGGAAAGTCGTCGTCGGTTCGCCCGTGGTTTCGTCGAACGCGACGTCGTAGGGACATTGTACCGTGTCCGGCTTTTCCCGTTCGAGTTTGGAACGGAGCGCGACGAGCCGTTCTGCGTTTTCCGGCGTTACGACGTCGTCCGCGTCCAGCCAAAGCAGATAGTCTCCGCTCGCTTTGGAAAAGGCAAAATTCCGCGCGGCGGAAAAATCGTCCGTCCATTGGAACGGATAGACGCGACAGCCGTATTGCTCGGCGATCTCTCTCGTCCGATCGGTCGAGCCCGTATCCGCCACGATAATTTCATCGACGCAGTTTTTTACGCCGTCGAGACACCGCGCTAACGTTTCTTCTTCGTCTTTGACGATCATGCAGAGCGAAATGGTCATGCGAATCAAACTCCTTCTCTCCAAAATATGAAGAATCCGTCCGTTTGGTGCGTAATTTTCGGCTACGTCGCGGACGAGAATCTTCGTCTGTCCGTCGGGAAATTCGCCCTCCGCTCAGGCGCGGTACAAGATAAAAAAGAGAGCGGCTCGGATGAGCCGCTCTCCGTTACGGGAAAGATTATTCTTTGCCCGCCATTTTCTTGTAACCCGCGAGACGCGCTCTGGAAGATTCTTCCGTCTTTTTGAAGAGTTCTTCCGCGACTTCGGGTTGCGTCTTTTTGAGGGACGCATAGCGCGTTTCTCCCAAAATGAACGCCTGATAATCGCCCGTGGGATCCTTGGAATCGAGCGTGAAGGGGTTCTCGCCCTTGTCTGCCAATTCGGGATTGTAGCGATACAGCTGCCAATATCCGCAATCGACCGCCGATTTTTCTTCCGCCTGCGACTTCGTCATGTTGATGCCGTGGTTGATGCAGGGCGCATAGCAGATGATGAGCGAAGGTCCGTGGTATGCTTCCGCTTCTTTGAGCGCTTTCACGAGCTGAGCCTTGTCCGCGCCCATCGAGCACTGCGCGACGTACACGTATCCGTAGCTTGCCGCGATCATGCCGAGGTCCTTCTTCTTGACTCTCTTACCGCCGGCAGCAAACTTCGCGACCGCGCCGATCGGCGTGGACTTGCTTGCCTGTCCGCCCGTGTTGGAGTAGACTTCGGTATCGAGAACGAGTACGTTCACGTCTTCGCCGCTGGCGAGAACGTGGTCGAGACCGCCGTAACCGATGTCGTATGCCCAGCCGTCGCCGCCGATGATCCAGAAGGACTTCTTCACGAGGCAATCTTTCTCCGCAAGGATCTCTTCGACGAGCGTCAGTTCTTCGCCCTCGCATTCCGCCTTGCACTTTTCAAGATCGGCAACGAGCGCCGCCGCCGCAGTCTTGCTGCCTTCCGCGTCGTCCATGTTATCGACCCAATTTTTCAGGATCGCCTGACATTCGGGATATTCCGCCCAAAGCTCCGCGAGTTTTTCCGCCTTGTCTTTGAGCGCGGCTCTTCTTGCCTTATAGGCGAGATTCATGCCGAAGCCGAATTCCGCGTTATCTTCAAACAGGGAGTTCGCCCAAGCGGGACCGTGCCCCTGTTTGTTCGTCGTATAAGGGCAGGTAGGGGAGGATCCGCCGTAGATGGAGGAGCAACCCGTCGCGTTCGCGACGATCATTCTGTCGCCGAAGAGCTGGGTGACGACTTTGACGTAAGGCGTCTCGCCGCAACCGGCGCATGCGCCCGAGAATTCAAACAGAGAAGGCGTGAACTGCGATTTCTTCACGTCCGCCATCTTTACTTCCGAAAGATCGACTTCGGGAAGATCGACCGCATACTCCCAATTCTTCGCTTCCGTCGCTTCGAGTTCCGCAAACGGCGTCATGACGAGCGCTTTGTTTCCTTTCATGCCGGGGCAGACTTCCGCGCAGACGCCGCAGCCCATACAGTCGAGCGGGGAGACCTGCATTCTGAATTCGTAGCCCTTGACGCCCGTGGCGGGTTTCGTGTCGAAGTCTGCGGGCTTTTCGCTGCCTTCCGCAACGAGCGCCGGACGGATACAAGCGTGCGGGCAGACGAACGAACACTGGTTACACTGCACGCAGTTTTCTTTCACCCACTTCGGCACCATGACCGCAACGCCGCGCTTTTCGTACTTCGTCGTTCCGGTGGGAACGGAGCCGTCCGCATTGAACGCGGAAGAAGGCAGCTTGTCGCCTTCGAGCGCGAGAATGGGCGCGATGACCTTTTTGAAATACTCGTTGTCCGCAAGGGAAATCATTTCCGCGCCTTCCGTCGTGGTCGCCCAGTCGGCGGGAATGTCGATCTTCACGAGATGCTCTTTCGCGGAGTCGATCGCGTTGTAGTTCATCTGAACGATCGCGTCGCCCTTTCTCGCGAAGGACTTGTACGCCATCTTCTTCATATATTCGACGGCGTCCGCATACGGCATGATCTGTTCGTTGATCAGGAAGAACGCGGATTGCAGAATGGTGTTCGTTCTGCCTTTGAGCCCGAGTTTCGCCGCAATGGAAATCGCGTCGATGACGTAGAGATTCGCTTTCTTCTGCGCGAGGAGATTCTTGACCTTCGCGGGCAGGTTGGCGTTGAGTTCTTCCACCGTCGTCCAAGGCGCGTTGAGAAGGAAGGAACCGCCCTCTTTCAGATCGCTGACCATGTCGTAACGGATGATATACGAAGGGTTATGGCAGGCGATGAAGTCCGCCGCGTCGATGAGATATTCGCTCTGAATGGGCGTCTTGCCGAACCGCAGGTGAGAGACGGTGATGCCGCCCGACTTCTTCGAATCGTAGAAGAAATAAGCCTGCGCGAACATGTCGGTGTGGTCGCCGATGATTTTGATGGAGTTCTTGTTTGCGCCGACGGTACCGTCCGAACCGAGTCCGTAGAATTTACAGGAAGTGGAACCCGCGGGCGCCGCGTCGAACTTCTCCGAGAAATCGAGAGAGGTATTCGTGACGTCTTCGTAGATGCCGACCGTAAAGTGATTCTTCGGCGTTTCCTGTTCGAGATTCTTATAGACGGAGAGCACCATGGAAGGATTGAACTCCTTGGAGCCGAGACCGTATCTGCCGCCGACGACGTCGATATTTTTCAGTCCTTTTTCAAGGAGCGCGGTGCAGACGTCGAGATAGAGCGGCTCGCCGAGGGAACCGGGTTCCTTCGTTCTGTCGAGCACGGCGATCTTTTTGCAGGTCGCGGGAATGCAGGAGATGAACGCGTCGGTCACGAACGGACGGTACAGACGTACTTTGATCAGACCGTATTTCTTACCCTGCGCGTTGAGCTTATTGATGGATTCCTCGATCGTCTCCGCGCCGGAACCCATGATGACGGTGACGTATTCCGCGTCGGGAGCGCCGACGTAGTCGAAGAGATGATAGCTTCTTCCCGTAAGCGCGGACACTTCGTCCATCATTTCCTGAACGATTGCGGGCGTGGCGTTGTAGTAGCTGTTCGCCGTCTCTCTGTTCTGGAAATAAGTGTCTCCGTTCTGCGCCGTACCCTTCTGAATGGGGTGTTCGGGATTGAGCGCGTGCGCTTTGAATTCCGCGACGTCTTTGGAAAGTCCCTTCTTGTCGAAGAGCGCCTTCATTTCGTCGTAATCGATCGCGTCGATCTTGGAGACTTCGTGCGAGGTGCGGAACCCGTCGAAGAAACTAATAAAAGGAACGCGCGCGCGAAGCGTGGAGAGATGCGCGACGAGCGACAGATCCATAACTTCCTGAACGGAGCAGGAGGAGAGCATCGCAAAGCCCGTCTGACGGCAAGCCATAACGTCCGCATGATCGCCGAAGATGTTCAGCGAGTGAGCGGCGAGCGCGCGGGCGGAAACGTGCATGACCA
>CAMGEK010000066.1 GCA_946055105.1 uncultured Clostridia bacterium | reverse complement strand
AAATCCGAACCACTCACTTGTTACAAGTATTTGGTTCGGATTTAATTGACTTGGTGCGGTCGACAGGAGTTGAACCTGCATGGGGTGAACCACAAGATCCTTAGTCTTGCGCGTCTGCCAGTTCCGCCACGACCGCTTTTATTTTTCTCGTGAACGTTCCCGCTCACAAGCTTAAATACTATACATCATTTTTCAAGGAAAGTCAAGTTATATCATAAAGAAATTCGTAAATTTTTCTGATTTTTTTTACTTTTTTTACATACTCCTCCGTCTCGCCGTAGGGAATCCGAAGAAGCGTTTCTCCGTCTTCGGAAAGTTCCTCCCGTTTCAACCACTCCCCGACGCTCCCTTCTCCTGCATTATAGGCGGCGATCGCCGTCTCTGCAACGGAGAACCTTTCCAACAGATAGGAAAGATATTTACAGCCGAGAAGAACGTTATACTCCCCCTCTTTCAGTCTCGATTCGCAATACTCGATCCCCTCGCGCTCGCAGATATACCGCGCCGTCGACGGAAGAAGCTGCATTACGCCGACCGCACCCGCTCCGCTGACGGCGTCCTCGCGGAATCCGCTCTCCGCCTTCATGACCGCATAAACGAGCGATTCGGACACCCCGCTCTTGAGTACGGTCTCCCGATAGGGCAACGGATACCCCGCTCTGAATCCGATCAGAGCGCACATTATCGCCGCGATTGCGGAAAGACCTGCAATCAGAATGATTTTTCCCTTCATACATTACAGTATGCCCGAGAAACGGGTTTCTTTCCGTTCTACCCTTTTCAGATTCGCTCTCCGTCGGAAAATTTTGAGTTCAGCCAGGAAAGTGCCTCGTCCGCTTTCCGTTCGAGATCGGCAAACGATCCGTCGTTTTCGAGAATGAAACAGTCCTTTCCCTCCAATCCGTCGTAATCGAACTGACTGCGGACGCGGGACGTCACTTCGTCTTCGGTCAACCCGTCGCGGCGCATGACCGCTTCGATCCGACGTTCCCTGTTCCGCCGCACGGCGATTACGCCGTCAAACGCGTTTTCCAACCCCTCTTCAAATAACAGCGGAACTTCCGCAAACGCCAATCGATCGCCCGACATTCTGTCGAACAGCGTTTCCATAATGGCGGGATGCGAGAGCGCGTTGAGTTTCTTCCGCGCTCCTTCGTCCGAAAATACCTTACGCGAGAGCGCGGCTCTGTCGATCGATCCGTCCTTGACGCAGTCCCCGAACGCGGCTTTCAATTTTTCCTGAAACGTCTCCTGCGGAAAAATTTCCCGATAGATTGCGTCGCAGGAATAGACGGGATAGCCTTTGCGACGGACGATCTCCGCCAATGCGGATTTTCCGCTCCCGATTCCGCCCGTGATCGCGATTTTTTTATTTCGCGTCGAACCAGCTTTTTCCACTTGCAACCTCCGCGATCAAAGGCACGCGCAACGAGATCGCGCCTTCCATTTCCTCTTTCAGAAGTTCGGACGCGCGCCCGATCTCCTCTTCGGGCGAATCGAGAATCAATTCGTCGTGCACCTGCATGATCAGTTTCGACCGCATACCCTCCCGTTTCAGACGCTCCGATACGTTCACCATGGCAAGTTTGATGACGTCTGCGGCACTGCCCTGCAACGGCATATTTCTCGCCGCCCGCTCGCCGAACGCGCGCATCGCGTAATTGGGCGATTTCAGTTCGGGAATAAACCGCTTTCTGCCGAGAATGGTCGTAACGTAACCGTCCGTTTTCGCCCGCTCGACGTTCTCTTCCATATACTCTTTGACGTCCGCGTAAGTGGCGAAATAGCGTTCGATGTACTGCGCCGCCTCTTTTTGGGTACAGCCGAGATCTTTCGCGAGCCCGAACGGACTGATCCCGTAAATAATCCCGAAATTCACCGCTTTCGCCCTGCGGCGCAATTCTCCCGTGACTTCCGAAAGCGGCACGCCGAACACGCGGGAAGCGGTCGCCGCATGAATATCCTCGCCGTCGCGATATGCCTGCACGAGCTGCGGACAGCCCGAAAAATGCGCTAACAGCCTAAGCTCGATCTGCGAATAATCCGCGTCTACCAACGCATTCCCCTCGCGCGCGATAAACAACTTCCGCAATTCCCTGCCCCGTTCTTTTCGCACGGGAATGTTCTGTAAATTCGGATTCGCGCTCGAAAGCCGCCCCGTCGTCGTCATCGTCTGATTGAACGTCGTATGCACGACGCCCCCCGAGACGAGCGGTTTGATTCCGTCGACGTAAGTGGACTGCAATTTCTGTATCTCCCGATAGCGCAAAATCAACCGCGCGATCTCATGTTTTTCGGCAAGCCGTTCGAGCGCTTCCGCGTTGGTGGAAAATCCGCCCCGCCGGTTGCGTTTGAGCCCCGCCGTAGAATAGCCGAGCTTCTCAAACAGAATTTCCGAAAGCTGAAACGGAGAATTGAGATTGAACCGATCGACTCCCGCGAGACGGTAGATCTCCCCGGACAGCGTTTCAAGCTCCTCGCGGAACCGTTCGGAAAATTCGGGAAACCGCCTTTCGTCCACGCGCACGCCCGTCCGCTCCATGTCGAGCAGAACGTAGGCAAGCGGCAATTCCAGCTCCCGATACAGCCGTTCGTTCGCCGTATCGTCCGTCTTTTGCGTCGCCTCTTCGTAAGCGAGAAAGAGCGCGTAGGCGCAATGATCGGGCGGGAGCGCGTAATCCTTGGCGATTTCCGCCGCGCTCTCGGTGCGTACGGAAGAATTGGCGAGATAGCGCAACAGCGAAACGTCCTCCGCGGGACAGTCGAACCGCACGCCCAGCTCGTCCAGACGGTGACTGAGCGTCTTGACGTCGACGACGATCGCGGGTTTCGTTCCGTTCATGAGAAATTCCAAGAGCGGAATCAATTCCGAAATCAGAAACCCCGTGCCGAGCAGGTTTTCCCGCACGGGAAAAATAAATTCCGTACCGTCGCAATAGACGTGGACGTCGCCCTCGAACGACAGCGCGAACCGATCCGCTCTTTCGTACGCCGCTTTGACCGCTTCCGTATCCGTACAGACGACGCAGTTCACGCGCGCGGCGCGTTTTGCGGAAAAATATTCGCCGTCGACGAGCGAACGGAACTCCAACCGCGCGAATTTTTCCCGCGCCGCTTCCGGAAAGGGCAGCACGAGCCGACAGTCGTTCAGCTCCGTATCGAGCGGAACCGCGGTATCGATGGTCGCGAGTTGATGCGAAAGATACGCCGTTTCGCGGTTGCTTTCGAGCTTTCCGCGCACCGTACCCGAAATTTGCGCGATGTTTTCGTAGATCCCGTCCAACGTTCCGTAGGTCTGCAAGAGGGAGAGCGCGGTTTTGGGTCCGATTCCGCGCACGCCCGGTATATTGTCCGACGAATCGCCCATCAACGACTTCTGTTCCACGATCTGCGACGGCGAAATTCCCTCTTTTTCAAAAAAATTATCCTGCGTCATGCGGTCGATCTCGCTCACGCCGCGGCGCGTAAAGCAGACGCTGACGTGTTCGTTGACCAGCTGGAACGAGTCTCTGTCGCCCGTATAGATGAGCGTTTCCACTTCCGGAAAGCGCACGGAAAGCGTTCCGATCAGATCGTCGGCTTCGTATCCCGCCTTTTCCAGCGTGTAAATCCCCATCGACCGCAACAGATCTTTGAGGACGGGAACCTGCACCGAGAGCTCCTCCGGCATCGGCTTGCGCGTGCCCTTATACTCGTCGTACATTTCGTGACGGAAGGTCGGCGCATGGACGTCGAACGCCACCGCCATGTATTGCGGTTTCTCCTCTTCGATGATCTTGAACAGCAGTTTCACGAACCCGAATATGCCGTTCGTGGGAAGCCCGTCCTGCGTGGTGAACACCGACATTGCGTAATACGCTCTGTTCAACAGACTGTTTCCGTCGATTAAAACAAATTTATCCATATTACCCATTATAATACATCGCGCGCAAAAAAACAAGAAAATCCTGAATTTCCCCGCAAAAAAAGCGCTCCGACTCATTCGGAACGCCCCGTTTCCCGCAAAACCGCCGCGCGTTTTCCGCAAGCCGTTCCGCAAGAGAGATATTTAACTGATTTTCCGCGTGACAGAGCGCAGGATTTCCCGCGCGGCTTGCAATTCCTCCGCCGTCGGCTCCCGCAATCCCGCCGCGGGAAACGGCCTCTGCATGCGCGCATACTTTTCTTCGCACAGTTTCCGGAAGGGCAGCAAACGCAACGATTTCACGCAGTCGTAACGCTCCGCGAGTTCGCCGAGCGCCCTCAGCGTCTCTTTGCCGTCGTTGACGGTCGGAAGAAATACGTTTGTGAGCCGCGTCTCCCGTCCGAGCGCATCCAATCTGCGCAACGCCTCCCGATAGTCGAACGCGTCGAACGCGTTCTTTACGTCGACGATGATCTCGTCGCAGAGCGAAAACACGCGTTCGCTGAACAGCCGTCCGTTCGTCTCGATACAAGTGCCGATTCCGCGTTCCTTTGCCGCGGAAAGCAAACCGTAGGCGAACTCCTCCTGCACGAGCGGCTCGCCGCCCGAAAGCGTGATTCCGCCCCGCTTCCCGAAATACGGTTTATAGCGTTCCGCTTGCGCGATGAGAGAGGAAACCGTCCGCTCCTCGCCCCGACAATAGAGCGTTTCGGGATTGTGACAGAACGGGCACCGCAAATTGCATCCGGTGAAAAAGATCACGCAACGCAGCCCTTTCCCGTCCACCGCCGAACCGTTATATACGGAATCGATGAAGCCGCTACATTCTTTCATGATACGTTCTATGCAAGACCTCTTCCTGTTGCGCGCGGGACAGCTTGCAGAAATTGACCGCGTAACCCGAAACGCGAATGGTGACGTTCGGATACAGTTCGGGATGCTCCATGGCAAGAACCAGCTTTTCCCTGTCCAGAACGTTGACGTTCAGGTGATGCGCTTTCTGCGCGAAATACCCGTCGAGCATGGAGGTCAGATTGGAAACGCGCTCACCCATGTCCGAACCCAACGTGGACGGAACGATGGAAAAGGTATTGGAAATTCCGTCGCGGCACGCTTCGTACGGCAGTTTCGCGACCGAATTGAGCGAGGCGAGCGCGCCGGAAACGTCTCTCCCGTGGAGCGGATTCGCGCCCGGCGCGAACGGCGCGCCCTTCGCTCTTCCGTCCGGCGTGTTGCCCGTCTTTTTTCCGTAGACCACGTTCGACGTGATCGTCAGAACGGAAAGCGTATGAATCGCATTGCGATAGGTCGGCGTCTTTTTCAGCTCCTCGGAAAATTTTTCCAGAATCTCGACGGCGATCGAATCGACGCGGTCGTCGTCGTTACCGTACTTGGGGAAATCCCCTTCGATCTCGAAACGCTCGATATATCCCGCCTCGTTGAGAACGGGCGTCACGCTCGCGTACTTGATCGCGGACAGGGAATCCGTAATGACCGAAAGCCCCGCGACGCCGCACGCCATAAACCGTTCGACTTCCGTATCGTGCAACGCCATCTGCACTTTCTCGTAGCAGTATTTATCGTGCATATAGTGAATGACGTTGAGGGTATTCACGTACAGACGGCACATCCATTTTCTGTACTTATCGAGCGCCTCCTGCACTTCCGCGTAGTCGAGTTTCCCCGTAAAGACCTTTCCTTCGGGCGCGATCTGCGCGCCCGTATTTTCGTCTCTTCCGCCGTTCAGCGCAAGCAACAGCAACTTCGCGAGATTGCATCTCGCACCGAAAAACTGCATCTGCTTTCCGATCTTCATGGCGGAGACGCAACAGGCGATCCCGTAGTCGTCGCCGTAGATCGGACGCATCACGTCGTCGTTCTCGTACTGAATCGAATCGGTGTCGATGGAGACCTTCGCGCAGAAATCCTTGAATCCCTGCGGCAGATTCTGAGACCAGAGCACCGTCAGATTGGGTTCGGGCGAAGAGCCGAGCGTATAGAGCGTATTGAGAATACGGAAGGAGTTTTTCGTGACGAGCGTTCTGCCGTCCACTCCCATGCCGCCGACGCTCTCCGTCACCCAGGTGGGATCGCCGCCGAAGAGGTCGTTGTATTCGGGCGTGCTGAGCTGTTTGCCGAGGCGGAGCTTGACCACGAAATCGTCCATCAACTCCTGCGCGCCCTGCTCCGTCAGATCTCCCCTTTCGAGATCGCGACGGATATAAATATCGAGGAACGTGGAAACCCTTCCGAGAGACATCGCCGCTCCGTTCTGCTCCTTGATCGCCGCAAGATACCCGAAATACGTCCATTGCACCGCTTCGCGCGCGTTCTTCGCGGGACGGGAAATATCGTAGCCGTAGAGCGCAGCCATCTCTTTGAGTTTTTTCAGAAAATCGATCTGTTTCCAGAGCTCTTCGAGCAGGCGGATATTTTCCGCGCTCATGTCCAGCCGTCCGTACTCCTGCTTGTCTCGTTTCTTGCGTTCGATCAGCTCGTCCGCGCCGTAGAGCGCGACTCTTCTGTAATCGCCGATGATTCTGCCTCTGCCGTATGCGTCGGGCAATCCCGTCAGAAGCCCCGCGTGCCGCGCCGCGCGCATTTCGTCGGTATAGGCGCGGAATACGCCGTCGTTATGCGTCGTCTTGAACTCGAACGCTTTTTCGACGTTCTCCGAAACCTTATACCCGTACGCCTCGCACGCCGAGCGCGCCATGCGGATTCCGCCGAACGGATTGACGCCGCGCTTCAAAGGCGCGTCCGTCTGCAACCCGACGATGAGTTCGTTCTCACGGTCGATATATCCGGGAGCGTAAGTCGTAAGCGAAGAAACGTGTTCGCAATCCACGTCGAGCACGCCGCCCTTGGCGCGCTCTTCCGCCAGCAGACGGTTAACCTTCTCCATCAGCTTTTTCGTACGCTCCGTCGCGCCCGCTAAAAAGGACGCGTCCCCCTCGTACGGCATATAATTCCGCTGAATAAAATCTTCCACGTCGATCCGATCGCAATAATTTCCCTTGATAAACCCTTCCCATTCCGTAAATTCCATACTTCCTCCATAGCGCATCGCCGCTTCCACGCGCCTCTTTCGTTCCGTTTCTCTCACGAGCGAAATCAAGTATACCATATCCCGCTCTTATTGTCAACGTTTTTCATAGAAAAAATCCCACAAAAGCACAACATATTGTGCCTATTGTGGAAAATTAACACAAATTATCCGATGATTATTCGTGCGGTTGCCGATGGCGCGCGCGGTGAACGAGTTTTACGAGGCAGGACGCGCCGACGGCGACGAGCGAGATGAAAAGCGACAGCGTCAGAAACATGCAAAGATAGCTTCCCGCCGTCAAAACGCCGCGGGTAAACGCGTCCAGCGCGGCTTCGCCGAGAAAAAAGAGTACGGAATCGGTCAGGAAAAACGCCGAAAGCACGATCACGATCCCGCTCAGACTGCCCTTTACGTCCGCCTTGCTCAGCGTCATATGGAGCGCCGGAAAGGCTCCGACGAGCAAAAATACCCAAAACCGCCAGGAACCGACGTCACTGAAAAAGATTCCGATCGCCTGAAAGACGCCCTTGAAAAAGCCGAACGCGTTTTCGGAGAGTCCGAGCCCGCCGAACAGCGCGACGATCTCCGACGTCGCTTCGGGCAGAAGCAGATA
>CAMGEK010000065.1 GCA_946055105.1 uncultured Clostridia bacterium | reverse complement strand
AATACTCTCGCTCATTTTCTAAAATACAATATTCACTTTTACAGGTATAAGCAATCCTTCTTATATTTTTATATTTATTTTTTAATTCCGTAACAACTGCATAACATAAATCATCAAATTCACTACGGCTTCCAAATATAAAATTCAAAACGTTATTACGTTTTATTAACTTTTCAATTAAATTTGTTAAGTTCTTCTTCATTTCAATGGTTATATCAATTTTTCTATGCCCGATAAAACAACAAGTTTTTTCGTCGATGCTTCTCATAATCACCTCAATACTATTGTATTTACAATATTATATTATATTTTAATAAAAACTGCAACTGTTTAGTATTGTATATACAATCTTCTATTTTTTAATACCTTGGCTACAATAGGATTGTAAAAATAATATTGTAGAAGGGTTAAATATGAAAACTGTTGCAAACGCAGTTTCGCTTCGCGTCAGAGAAATATTAAAACAAAAAAATATGTCGATCTATCGTTTGGAAAAAATAACCGCAATGCCGCATAACTCCATGCAAACGGTTATGCGGGCAGACAATAATAGCGTAAATCTGAAAACCGTTTTGCTGCTTATCAAAGGGTTAGAGATTACCGCAAAAGAATTTTTTGACTCGCCGTTATTTGAAGACGATGAGTTAGATATTGATTAAAGGAACGCATTTGCTTGCAAGGAAAAGCGCCCTATTCTTCGCAACAGCGAAGAATAGGGCGCTAAACTTTTTTCAAAATAATACTCCCTATGGGAAGGGTTCTTTGCACGATTTCAGGATCTGCCTACGCACGGAATAAAAAGGTTACTCTACATAGCAAACGCCCCATAATTTTCCCATATGAACTCCGCTCGTCGAATCATGCCGTGAATGCGAGCATGTATTGCGGGGAGAAACCCATCTTGTTCAGCGCGCCCCTTTCGGGCGCGCTTTTGGTAAGAAGGCGTCTATATAAGTTTGTCAAAAAATCGTTGTTTTCCCATATGAACTCCGCTCGTCGAATCATGCCGTGAATGCGACCACGTATTGCGGGGAGAAACCCATCTTGTTCAGCGCGCCCGAAAGGGTCGCGCCCATTGATTTTCTCTTATCGTAACGTGCCGCTGTTCCCGTCCAAACCACTGCGCGTGCGTTAGAAAAAATAAAAGCCGCCCCGTCCGAATTGTTCGGACGGGGCGGAAAACATTCTCAGTTGTTCTTCAACCAAGCTTCCGCTTTTGCCTTTCCGTAAGCGGTGATTGTTTCTTTTGCATAGGGGGAAGCTTCGCCGCCAAACGTATAAAGGAAATAATCTCCTTCTTTCGTTTGATAAAGCGTCGTTTCATAGCCCGCGGGATCGCCGTAAGCGCCGCTCGTCACCTTCTTGACAACCGTAGCCGTTTCCGTATCGTAGACCTTCGTTTTTGTTTTCTTGACCATAAGTTTCTCCTTGATTGCTTTTCTTTTATTGTACACATTCTTAAGAGGTCTGTCAATAAAAGTATTTGAATGTAATTGTAAGACATAATAACGAAAAATTAATTCATAAAATCTGTGAAATACGAACAGATTCGGAAAAATGTTTGCGTTCGCTCAAAAGAGAGACGAGCGCTTCGGAAATCAATTCCGACATTGCATACACCATATTCAGACGCGTAAGATTGAGCAGGGAATAGGAAAAGGCGGTTTTTCTGGCGACGATGCCGAGAACGGAGACGTCGCCGATTTTTCCCAAGCGTTTATTTGCGCCGGAACCGGGGCGCAGCGCGCCGTCCGTAATTTTAACGAGCCCGACGTCCGATTCTTCCCCTACCGCCGCGTCGACCGCAATGATTTTGCTTTTCGGATGCGTCTTGCGCAGAAAATCGTTGACGTATTTTACCTCTTTGGCGGTAACGGGCGTTTTCAGCGTACCGTAAACGAACGCGTCTGCGCCGTCGAGCCGTTTTTTCAACAGCGTGCCCGTCATCGGACCGAGGCTGTCTCCTACCGCAAGATCGCTTCCGATACAGAGCACGACGGGCGGAGCGCTGAGATCTCCGAGTAATCCCGACAAAGCCATCAGCGCGCCCGTCTCCGCAAGCGAATTATAGAAATGAAAGGTATATTCCATGGGTTCCTCCGAAAGACGTTTTACGAACGGTCTGATAAATTGTTCCCCGTTTCGCGGAAAATATAACAAATTTGTCGGGAAAAGTGTACAAACGCAGGAAAAAGTGCTATAATAGGAAAAAGGAGATTTTATGACGGAAAATTTACTCGCATCGTCGACTTCCTGGATTCTCGATCTGGTTTTCGTATTGTTGGTCGTGTTCGGGTTGGCGTTCGGAATCAGAAAGGGATTTATATCGGGCGTGTGCAAGCTGGCGGGAACGTTATTCGCGATTGCAATCGCCGTGTTTTTCTGCGTCTCCTTTGAAAACTTCGTCGAAAGCGCGTTCGGAATGAGAACGGCGATCGCCGACGGGCTTCTCGCGCAATTCTCCAAAAAAGAACTCATGAACGTGGACGTATCGGGTTCCGACCTCGGCGCGGCGATGAGCGAAGCGGGCGTTTGGGGATTTATTGCAAGCGCCGTCGTCAAATCGGTCGCGGGCGCAGAGATTCCGTCGGGAACGACGATCGCGATGCTGATTTCTCCGCTCATTGCAAAATGGATTTCCGTCGTCATCTCCTTCGTTTTGCTTGTGGTAATCGTAAAATTGGGCGCGTTTATCCTTGATAAAACGCTCTCAGGAGTGGCGGACAAATTGAAACCGATCAGGATCGTCAATCAGCTTCTCGGAGGCATTTTAGGATTATGCAAAATTCTGCTCGTCCTTCTGCTCGTTCTCGCGATCTGCTCCTGGCTTCCCGTTGATTCTCTCGACCAATGGATTCTCTCTTCCAACGTCGTCGGAAAAATTTACGGGAGCGCGTGGTTCGCAAACGCCACAAGCTACGTTCTCTCCTTTGATTGGCTGCATTCCTATATCATACAATAAAGATTGAGATCCGATGGAATCCTTCGCAACGGAATGATCTGCCGTGTTTCACGAGAAACGATGAAATTCTACGTTACGGAGAAGAAAAACGGTTAAGAAGAAGGCAGAGGTGAAACAAAAAAACTTTTGAAAGGTCACGCCGGCATTCGGCAAGGGAAAAATTAACGCGCCTAATGTTTCACGTGAAACATTAAAAATCAGAAAAAATTCAGCCGGTGTTTCATGTGAAACAATTTTTATCCCAAAAAGGAGCTAAAAACGGGTAAAACAGCCCGTTTTTAGCTCCTTTTTGGCTTGAATTGCGAAAATTAGGTGATACTTTTGAAAATTGGCAAAGAAATCTTTTTCTTTGCTTGATTATTTATAAAAGATATGGTAAAATGATACGGTAAATCGCACATAATAGCAGTGCGATAAAAAACAAACAGAAAGGAGTAATCAGTTGAACAAAACGGCAAAATGGATAGTGAGCATTCTGCTTGTTCTCGTTCTCGGGATCGGCGTGTATTTTTTGCTGACGTCGCAGATTAACGGAACAAAAAAATGCTCTTACGATCAATTCATCGCCTACGTTGAAGACAAAGACGGTACGATTCCCGACGATAAGCAGATCGAAAAAATTGTAATCGACGGCTATAAATTGTACGGGTACGTAGATAAGAAGGCGGGCGGTTACAGCTATTGGACGGTCGGGCAGCAGATGTACGATTCGAGCTCCGAACGGATCGCTCATTGGATTGAGTTGGGAATTCAGATCGAATACGAAGATCCGAACGCGGGTTCGGTATGGGGAAACGTCATTTACGTGGGCGTAATGGTTCTCGGAATCGTCGGATTCTGGCTGATTCTTCGCGCGACGAGCGGCGGCGGCGGGAAGGTCATGAACTTCGGAAAGACGAAGGCAAAGGTCTCCACGAATCTCAAAGTCCGCTTCTCCGACGTCGCGGGAGCGGAGGAGGAGAAAGAAGAACTTGCCGAAGTGGTGGAATTTTTGAAACACCCGAAGAAGTTCTCCGATCTCGGCGCGCGGATTCCAAAGGGCGTTTTGCTCGTCGGGCCTCCCGGAACGGGAAAAACGTTGTTCGCAAAAGCCGTAGCCGGCGAAGCGGGCGTGCCCTTCTTCTCCGTCAGCGGATCTGATTTCGTGGAAATGTACGTCGGCGTCGGAGCGTCGCGCGTACGCGACCTGTTTAATCTCGCAAAGAGCAACCAGCCGTGCATCATTTTCATCGACGAAATCGACGCGGTCGGGCGTCAGCGCGGCGCGGGGCTCGGAGGCGGACACGACGAAAGAGAGCAGACGCTCAACCAGATTCTCGTTCAGATGGACGGATTCGATTCCAACGAAGGCGTCATTGTGATGGCGGCAACCAACCGCGCGGATATTCTCGACAACGCGTTGCTTCGTCCGGGGCGCTTTGACAGACAGATCTACGTCAATCTTCCCGACGTGAAGGGACGCGAAGCGATACTGAAAGTGCACGCGCGCAATAAACCGCTCGCGCCGGACGTCAATTTCAAAGTGATCGCGCGCATGACGAGCGGTTTTTCCGGCGCGGATCTTGCCAATCTTTTGAACGAAGCGGCGATTCTGGCGGCGCGCGCAGGGAAGAATATGATCGGCAATCTGGAATTGTACGAGGGAATCAATAAAGTTATCATGGGGCCGCAGAAGAAGAGCCGCGTGGTCACGGAAGCGGATAAACGCAATACCGCGTATCACGAGGCGGGTCACGCGATTCTTGCAAAGCTTTGCGAGCGGAACGATAACGTACACGAAGTTTCGATTATACCGCGCGGAATGGCGGCAGGTTATACGCTCACCCGCCCGGAGACGGACGACAACGACTACACCGTAAACAAACTGAACGATATGATCTGCATGATGCTCGGCGGCCGCGTAGCGGAGGAGATCGTCGTGCAGGACGTATCGGCGGGCGCGTCGAGCGATATAAAAAAGGTATCGCAGATTGCGCGGAAGATGGTGACCGAATGGGGCATGAGCGAAAAGCTCGGTCCGATCGCGTATGCGAGCGACGGTCCGGTGTTTATCGGTCGCGATTTCGAGGAACGCAACACGTACAGCGAAGAGACCGCTGCGATCATCGACGAAGAAGTGAAGCGGATCGTCTCCGCGGCGCATGAGCGCGCGCGCGATCTGCTTGTGAAGCACAGAAGCGTGCTCGACAATATGGCGCGCGTGCTTGTGGAGCGTGAGACGATCTACACCGCGGAAGTGGATATGCTGATGAAGGGCGCAGGCTGGGAGGAGGTGCTCGCTTATATGGAAGAGCACGATAAAGCGCATCCCGACAAGCCGTTCGGCGACGCCTCTGACGAAAAAGCGTAAAACGGAGGTGGAATCATGGGAAAAGTAATTTCGTTTTCCAATCAGAAAGGCGGAGTCGGCAAAACGACGACCTGCGTAAATATGGCGGCGTACCTTGCGCATGCGGGGAAACGGGTTCTGCTTGTCGATATGGATCCGCAGGGAAACGCGACGACGGGATTGGGTTTTTCAAAGAGTACCCTGAAAAAGTCCGTGTATCAGGTCCTGATCGAAGAAGAGACGGTAAAAGACAACGTTTTGCCGACGGAAATCGAGGGACTGACGATTTTGCCGTCCAATATTGATCTTGCGGGCGCGGAAGTAGAGCTGGTCTATCGGAAGAATCGCGAAAAGGTATTAAAGGCGGCGCTCGATCAGGAAAAGAGCAAATATGATTATATTCTGCTCGATTGCCCGCCGTCGCTCGGACTGATCACGATCAACGCGCTCGCCGCGGCGGATTCGGTGATCATTCCCATTCAGAGCGAGTATTACGCGCTCGAAGGACTGAGCCAACTGATGAACACGATATCGCTCGTCCGTCAGCACCTGAACAAGTCGTTGAAGGTGGAAGGCGTGGTTCTGACGATGTACGACGGGCGGTCGCTCATCTCCAAACAGATCGCGGCGGAGATCAAAAAATATTTTACGAAAAAATTGTACGAGATCGTGATCCCGCGCAATATCCGACTTTCCGAGGCGCCGAGTCACGGAAAGCCGATTCTGTTGCACGATCCCAAGTGCATGGGCGCTCGCGCCTATGCCGCGCTTACGGAAGAATTCCTCAATAAATCGGAGGGAAAAGGAGAATAACTATGGCAAAAGGGCTTGGAAGAGGTCTTTCGGCGCTGTTCAGCGATACGGAAGAGGCTTACGGGAACGCGCAGGGCGAAACGGTCGGCGCAACGACGGAAATCTCTCTTGACAATCTTTATCCCAATCCCGATCAGCCGCGGAAGGCGTTCGACGAGAACGCGCTGAACGATCTCGCCGCGTCCATCAGAGAGCACGGCGTGATTATGCCGCTCGTCGTAAACGCGCGCCCCGACGGTTCGTATATGATCATTGCGGGGGAACGGAGATACCGCGCCGCAAAGATGGCGGGATTGACAAGCGTGCCCGTCATCGTCAAAGATTACGACGAAAAGACGATTCAGGAGATCTCGCTCATCGAAAACTTACAGCGCGAGGATCTCAATCCGATCGAAGCGGCGTTCGGAATGAAAAAACTCATGGAAGAATACGGCATGACCCAGGAGGCGCTGGCGGAACGGCTCGGAAAATCCCGTCCTGCGATCGCGAACACGCTTCGGCTTCTGACGCTGTCGCAGGAAGTAATCGCGCTTGTCCGCGAGGGGAAGCTCTCTTCGGGACATGCCCGCACGCTCGTGACCGTACCGCAGGACGCGCAGGCGGAGCTGGCGCGGGAATGTCTGAAAAACGGCTGGTCCGTTCGGGAGACGGAGCGCGCGGTCAAACAATATCTCAATCCGCCCGAAGTGCTCGCGAAAGAAAAGGAGAAAAAGAACGCGCTCGCAAGCGCGGAATTAAAACATCTCGTGGAACGGCTCAGAGGCGCGTTCCGAACGAAAGTCTCCTTGATCGGAACGGATAAGAAGGGCAGAATTTATATCGACTATTATACGCGCGACGATCTCGACCGCATTTGCGAATTGTTGGATATTATCGATCGGATCGAGTAACGCCGCCGGACGAGTTGCGCCCGACAAAGAGTACGAAAAGCAAAGTGCGCCGACGGCAGAAAAACGCAAAGAAACTTAACAATGCGTTGTGCGCGCCGAAAAGACGCCGACGGCGTCGAAATTGAACGGCAATCTTGTCCGTCGCGCGCAACGTCATTGGAGACGCGCCCTCGTAAGAACTGAACGACAAGAACGGGAATAGCGGGCGCGGAAGAGTGCAAAACGCCGACGGCGAACAAATGAAACGTAACGAAAATTTTGTTTGTTAGGCACGGTTGCGGAGCTTTTTGTGTCGGAGAAGAGCGTATTTGTTTGAGTTCCGAACCGCACGCTTGTCCGATTCACGCGGAAGAGAGCGAACCGCAGACCGAAGCAGTACGGATCGGCAGTCGGACGTGCGGTTATCGCACGCGGAGAAAATATACGCAGACGGAGATGCTCTCGAAAAGTCGCCGAAGGAATTGCGCGAAAGCTCTTAACCGCACGCAAGTCCAATCGCGTGAAAGAAGAGAGCGAACCGCAGATCGAAGCAGTACGGATCGGCAGTTGGACGTGCGGTTGTCGCACGCGGAGAAAATATACGCAGACGGAGACGCGCGCGGAAAACCGTCGAAGGAATTGCGCGCGAAAGCTCTTAACCGCAGGCTCGTCAGTCCGATTC
>CAMGEK010000064.1 GCA_946055105.1 uncultured Clostridia bacterium | reverse complement strand
AGACCGAACGCCATGTTGTCGTACACGGTCATGTGCGGATAGAGCGCGTAGTTCTGGAACACCATCGCGATATCTCTGTCCTTCGGAACGACGTCGTTGACGAGCTTTCCGTCGATATACAGTTCGCCCGAAGAAATTTCTTCAAGCCCCGCGATCATACGCAGCGTCGTAGACTTTCCGCAACCGGAAGGTCCGACGAATACGATGAACTCTTTATCCCTGATATCGAGACAGAAATTGAAAACTGCCTGGTTTCCGCCGGGATATACCTTATTGATGCCTTTTAACAAAAGACCGGACATTGATTTTCCTCCCTAGAAAAATTACTTTGTTTGATAATACTATTTTACCTTATTTTAGCAAAAAACACAATGGACAATCTTCACAAAGTTCAAAAGCCTTATTGTATATTTTGCCTAAACGCGCGCCGCGCGGACGATTTCTTAACCCTTTCCGTGCAGAAACGACCGCAGCGCGCAAAACGAAAGCGCGCGCCGCTTTGCAGCTCCCGAATCGGATTTCCGCGCAAAACGAAAGCGCGCGCCGCTTTGCCGTTCCCGACCGTTTCGCGCCTTTCTCAGCGCCCGAAAAACGCGCGTATCGGATTTCCGCGCAAAACTTACGGACCGTATCCGAAGAAACGATCCGTTGCGTTTATTTTTGCAGGCGTTCCATCATCGCGACGATGTCGCCCACCGTCTTGACGTTTTCCACTTCGCCTTCGGGAAGCGTGATTCCGTATTCGTCTTCGAGCGCCATCATGAGCTCTACGACGTCCAGCGAATCCGCTCCGAGATCTTTGACCACTTCGCTCTCCGTCGTGATCGTTTTTTCGTCGATATTCAACTGTTCCGCCAGCATCTTGCATACTTTTTCAAACATAAAATTCCTCCGTATCCGCCTCTGCGAGACGGTTGCTTTCCATCTATTGTAGCCGATTCTTCGGGAAAAGTCAATCGCTATCGCCGTTTTTTATTCGCTTTTCTCCTCCCGCCGTGCCGCCGCCTTTTTCAGAGAGAGAATCAGAAGAACGATTCCCGCGCCCAGAGCGACGTGCCCGATTCCCGCGATTCCGGAAATTGCGGCGGTTGCGCCGCCCGAAAGCGAACTGCCGAGCACTTCGGTGATTCCCCTGACTTCCATCATAACGGCGGTGAGTACGATTCCCGAATGATAAATCGGCATACAGATGCGGCAAAGCCGGATCTCTTCGAGTTTATAGCGCGCTGCGAACAGCGAAATCACGAGAAAGAGCAGCATGCCCAACAGAAACAGATGCGTATGTACCTTGCCGAGAACCGTAACGCCCTCAAATCCGTTGAACTTTGTGAATTCACGGTAGAACACCCCGCCCGCCATCGCCGCGATCGCGTAAATCAGCGCAACGTTCAGATATTTTTTCACGGCTTCCGTTTCCTTCTTCCGATCGTTTCTTCGGACAAACGTAATGTATCACGCCCCGTCCGCATTGTCAAGACCGTGCGCGAAATCCGTTCGCCCCCCCGACGACGGCGCAGAACGAGACGAGCGCGACGAAAAAACGGTCGCGGATAAACGCCTATCGTCCGATCGGTCCGCCGCGCGATCCTTGCGCCCGTTTTTATTTTCGTTTCATGGCGCGTAGCTCCTCTTTCTGCGCCGCGGTGAGCCGGTAGCTCTCGATCGCTTTCCGGATCGCCCGATTGTGCGCCGCGACGGGCAGTCGCGTCTGCGCGAGAAAGCGTTTTCCCTCCCCGTAATACCGCGCGAGGATCTCCGCGGTCAGCCAGGCGGCTGCCGTCACGACGTAATAGGGACCGTCTCCGCAGGCGGCAATGCAATCGAACAGCAAGGGAAGATAGGGCTCGTCTATGTAAAAGTTCAGCAGCGTGACGAGCGCGTACCGTCTCACGAACTCCCGTTCGTCCGCAAGATACCGTTTGAGTACGGGCAGAAACTCCTCGCGGTGCGCGGCGATACACCGCGCCTTGAACGAATCGCAGGTCGCCCAATTATCGAGAAGGGAAACCGCTCCGTCCGCCTGACGGACGAACTCTTCGTAGGGGAGCGCCGCGACGAGCGCGCATTTCAGAAAGCCGATTTCATAATATTCGTTCGGGAAAGAAAGCGCAGTCTCCCAATCCCCGCGCCACTCTTTCGCCAACCGTCTGAGAACGGGCGTCCGCACGCCGATGACCTCGATCGCCTCGTTCTTCAAAAGTTTTTTGTGAAAGTTCCGATACTCCGGATCCGCCTGCGCTCTCAGGCGGGCGAGCGCCTCTTCATACGTCATTTTCCGTCTCCCCGAACGCCTCCCGCAGGGCGGCGTTCCATTCTTCTGCGGAAAATCTCGGATTGGCGGGAGAGGTGGAACTCAGCCGCTTCGCCCTTTCCGCGCAGGCGGGGAATTCCCGCCGCAACAGCTCGTACGCCTTGCTTCCGTTGCAGAGCACGGCGCGGAAGCCGCACCGCGCCATCAACGCGGGAACGTTCGCCGCCCGCTCCCCGCGAATGGAAGCGTCGGACGAACCTTCCACGTCGCACTCCTCGATCACGTCCCACAGCGCGATCCGTCTCCGCAGTAAAAAGGCTCGCTTGTCCTCCGTCGTCGCGGGGATTTCCTCCCCGAAAAATCCGCAGACGGTGCGCCAGAATCTGTTCTGCGGATTCCCGTAATAAAAGCCCGTCTTTCTGCTTCCGACGGAGGGAAAGCTGCCGAGAATGAGCACGCGGCTCTTCTCGTCGCAGACGGGCGCAAACCCCGTCGCGCGCACGCGGTTCATAGCGTAATCCCCTTGTCCCGATTGCCGACGGAAGCGACCGCGACGCGTGAAAAATCGAAACTCTGCCCGATCGCGTCCATGACGTCCTCCCGCGTGAGCGCGGAGATCTCCGCCATGCGCGTTTCAAAATCGTACACTTTGCCCGTATAGAGGAGGTGCTTTCCGTACAACAGCATCTGCGAAGAAGTGTTCTCCTGCGCAAACACCGATCCCGACTTCATCTGCTCTCTGCCGCGCAGAAATTCTTCCTCGGTAATCCCCTCCCGTTTGAGCCGCTCGATCGTCTCGACGACCGCCGCCGCCGCTTCGTCCGCTTTTTCGGGGTTGACGCCCGCGTACACCGCGACGACGCCCGTCTCCGCGTAATGGGAAGTATAGGAATAGACGGAATACGCAAGCCCGAGCTCCTCGCGCACGCGCTGGAACAGGCGGGAACTCATGCTTCCGCCGAGGACGGTGTTCATCACCTGAACGGCATGAAAAGACGCGTTCTCCCGTTCGACGGACGGAAAAGAGAGCGCGAAATGCGCCTGCTCGATCTGTTTTTTACGGAACTCGTTGCCGCAGACGAACCCTATTTCCTTTTCGCGCGGAACAAGCGGTTCCGCAGAGAGACCGCCGAAATACTTCTCCGCAAGCTCCTCCGCAAGCGCGGGGGAGACGTTTCCCGCAAACGAAATCACAATGTTTTCAGGGCGGTAACGCTCCGCTTTATAGCGGAACAACGCCTCGCGGGTGAACGATCTGACGTTTTTCGCGGTGCCGAGAATGTTTCGCCCGTAATTGCGTGCGCCGAAGGTCGCGCGGGCGAGAAGATCGAGACAGAGATCCTCCGCCGAGTCCTCGTCCATGTTGATCTCTTCGACCACGACTCCCTTCTCGCGCTCCATCTCCTCTTCGGGAAAGGTGGATTCCAGAAAGAGATCGGAAAGCAGAGCGAACGCTTCCGCCGTATGATCGGACGTGCTTTTCGCGTAATAACAGGTCAGATCTTTCCCCGTGAACGCGTTGATCTGCGCGCCGAGCGCGTCGAACGCGTCGGAAATCTGGAACGCCGTCCGCGTCTTCGTGCCTTTGAACTGCATGTGTTCGATGAAATGCGAGATGCCGTCTTCGTCGTCCCGCTCGTATGCCGCGCCCGTGCCGACCAGCACGCCCATCGTGACGGACAACAGTCCTTCCATCTCCTTGACGATGAGTCTTACGCCGCTTTTCAGTGTCTTCGTCGTTATCATTCCTTTCTCCTTATGTATCTCTTTCAGAAATTTTTTGATTGATCCTTCTTTTTTCTCTGCGGTCAAGCGACGTTCTCGCCCACCGTGATCGCGCGCAAGCCCTGCGCGCGATAATAATCGAGAATCGCGGGAAGAGCTTGGAGCGTGTGCGCCATGGGGTGCATCAGAATGAGATCGCCGCCCTTGACTCCCTCCGTCGCGCGGCGGAGACAGACGGCGGCGTCCTTATCCCGCCAATCGATGGTATCTTTGCTCCACATGATCGTCTTGCAGCCGAGAGACGCGGCGGCGGAGATCGTGTCGTCGTTATACGCGCCCGACGGCGGTGCGAACAGAGTGACGTCCTTTCCGATCGCCGCTTCGAGAAACTCGACGCTCGTTCTGATCTCTTCCAGATTCTTATCGTAGGAGAGCTTGTCGTGATCGCGGTGGAAATATCCGTGCGAACCGATTTCGTGTCCTTCGTCCGCGATCGCGCGCACCGTCTCTACGTTGTCGTCCGCCCAGCTCCCGCCGATGAAGAACGTCGCCGTCGCGCCGTACTCTTTCAATACGCCGAGAATTCCGTTCACTTCCTCCGTGCCCCAATAGACGTTGAACATGAGCGACACGCCGTCCGTAGAGTTGCCTTCGTAGATCGCCTTCTCTTCCGTTCCCGAAGCGGGCGAAGCGACGGGGAAGAAACAGACGGCGCCGACGAACAGTACGATACACACGAGGATCAGGTTGGTGAACGCCGCGACCGTGCGCGGAGACAGTCTTTTCATACAGTTTACCCCATAATCGGAAATTCAATCATCCTATTTATATGAGGAAACCCGTGAAATATTCGCCTTTCTCTATCGGAGCGTGACGACGGTCACGCCCGCCTCGCCCTCGCCGTAAACACCGAGGCGGAATTGCGCAACCCGCGGATTTTTGCGGAGATATTCGTGGATCCCCGCCCGCAGTTTTCCCGTACCCATGCCGTGGACGACGCGCACTTCGGTCAGGTTGGAGAGCACCGCGCCGTCAAGGAAAGCCTCCACTTCAGGAATCGCTTCCTGCACCGTCTTGCCGATGACGTTACATTCGAGCGCGGGCGCGGGGCGCGGGTTGAGATCGCGCACGACCTGCACCCGTTCGTTCTTTTTCTTGCCCGCGTTCCGTTCGGCGGGACGCTCGGATACGCGAAAAAGATCGGAGAGCTTGCTCCGCACGCGGATCGCGCCGCACTGTACCTCCGCCGCGTCTTTCTCTCTTCGGAACGAAACGACCGTGCCCTCCGCGTTCATACTGCGGACGAAAACCTTATCTCCCGCCTTCAACGTCTCCTTATCGACGGGCACGGCGCGCGTTTTTTCCGTCTCTTCAAACTCGTACGCCGCGGAAGAGAGCTTGTTTTTGAGCGTGCGGGCGCGGATCAGATCGCCCTCGTCGAGCGTCTCCCGCGCGAACAGCTCTTCGATCTGTCCGAGCAATTCCTCGGCGCGGGCGGTCCGTTCGTTCACGATGCGCCGCGCCTCCGCTTTGGAAGCGAGCAGAAATTTTTCCCGCTCTTTTCTGAACGCCGCCTCGTCTTTCTCCAATTCTCCGAGGCGCGCTTTCCATTCCCGTTCGAGCGCTTCCGTCTCGCGCAGTTTCCGCTCCGCGGCGACTCTGCTCTCCTCCGCCGCCCGTATCGTGCGCTCGAAATTGCGCGCCCCTTCGGAGAGATTTTTCCGCGCTTCTTCCACGATCGCCGCGGGCATGCCCAGCCGCTCGCAGATCGCGAGCGCGTTGGAAGAGCCGGGCGTGCCCGCCTTCATACGGTAGAGCGGACGAAGCGTCGCGGAATCGAATTCCATACTCGCGTTTTCGATTCCGTCCGTCTCGTAGGCGTATTCTTTGAGCGCGGAATAGTGCGTGGTGACGATACCGCGGCACCCCTGTCTCATGAGCGCGGACACGAGCGCCCGCGCGAGCGCCTGCCCCTCTTCGGGATCGGTGCCGCCGCCCGGCTCGTCGATCAGCACGAGACTGTTCCGCCCCGCGCGGCAGACGATCTCCTTCAACGTCGCGACGTGCGAGGAAAACGTGGAGAGATTCTCTTCGATGGACTGACTGTCTCCGACGTCGCAGTACACTTCGTCGAATACCGAAAGCCGCGTACCCGCCGCGGCGGGCACGAACAGTCCGCACGCCGCCATCAGACAGAACAATCCGCACATTTTGAGCGTCACCGTCTTTCCCCCCGTGTTTGCGCCGCTGATCACGAGAAAGGAATATTCCTCGCCCAGCCGTACGGACACGGGTACGGCGGTCTTTCGGTCGAGCAACGGGTGTCTGCCGCGCACGACGTCCAGAACGCCTTTCGCGTTCAGGTCGGGACGCACGCTTCCGAGACGGTATCCGTATTCCGCGCGCGCATAACAGGAATCGATTTCGGACAACAGCCGCGCGTCCGCTTCCAGCTCTTCGCGCATTTCGCCTACCGAACGGGAGAGCGCGGCTAAAATGCGCTCTTCCTCTTCCCGTTCGTCCAACTGCAACGACCGCAGTTCGTTGTTCATTTCGAGCACCTGCTCCGGTTCGATGAACACCGTCGCGCCCGTGGCGGAGCGGTCGTGTATAAACCCGCGCACGGCGCGCTTGTATTCCGCTTTGACGGGCAGAACGTACCGGTCGCCCCGCACCGTCACGACCGAATCCTGTAAATATTTCCGCTCTTCGCCCGTCAGATATTCGGATAGCCGCGCGCGGATCTTTTCGTTCAGCGCCCGGATCTCTTTCCTGATGGAATACAGTCTGTCGCTCGCGCCGTCGGAAATATCGTTTTCCCCGACGATCTTTTCCCCGATCTCCCGCTCCAATTTCTCGTTCGGAACGAGCCGCGCGGTCAGCTCTTTCATGCGCCCGATCGCGCCGTCGGAAAGCGCCTGCACCGAACGGTAACAGACCCGCGCGGAACGCAACAGCGCCGCCGTCTGCGTCAGTTCCGCACAGGAGAGCGTCGCGCCCTTCTGCGCCCGTTCGAGAAGGTCTCCGAGCGGAGAAAAATATTCGATCCGCCCCGCGCCCAGGAAGAACAACAGCCGCGTCGCTTCCTCCGTGAGATCGAGCCGCGCGTTCGCCTCGGAAAGCGCGCGACAGGGCGAAAGCGCGCAAATCGCCCGCTTCGTCTCCTCTAAAACCGCGTATTCTGCGACCTTGGAGAGAATTTTATTCAGTTCCAACCGTTCTATGCTCTTCACGCTCATTTCAGTTCAGACTCCTGTTCGCATGTCCGGACGTGCATGCTCCGAACAATCCTTTCGCGCCCGCGGGATCGCGCGCGACGTCCGCCGTCTCCTGTCCGCCGCCCGCCGAAAGATCGACGAGCGCGTTCGTCGTTCCGTTATACGCCGCCAACGGAACGCAATTATACACTTCAAACCGACACCCGTCGCCCGAAAAACGGTAGCGACGGAGCGGGAATTTCCGCCCGTTTTCGTCCGTCAGAACATACGTTCCCCGACGGTCGCAACTCCCGCACGACCGACCGAACGGGCAATAGATCAGATCCATCAGCTTGATCGCGCCCGCCGAGAGCGCGAACGCGCCCTCCGCCGCAAGCGCGCGCTGTTCGCCGTCCGTCAGTTCCTTGGACAGCGCGAAATATTTCACGCCCGCCGCAAGCGCGCCCGCCACCGAGTATCTGTTCGTCAGATGAAATCCCGTTCCCGCAAACAGCGGTTTTCGGTATTTCCGCGCCAGAACGA
>CAMGEK010000063.1 GCA_946055105.1 uncultured Clostridia bacterium | reverse complement strand
TGTTTTAAGGAGAAATTTATGAAGCGTACATACTACGGACGATGTTGACCTGCAAAAAAACCGAAAACGCGCGACAATCGAAATGAAAGAAAGGCTACGTCATAATCAGCGGATTAGAAAAAAATATTCAGACGGAGTCTGAAAGAAAAGGAGAGAAAAAAATGTCATATTACAAATCGTTAACGGAACTTGTCGGGAACACGCCGTTGTTGGAGGCGGTGAATTTTGAAAAGGAGAACGGATTGCAGGCGACCGTGCTTGCGAAGCTGGAATATTTTAATCCGGCGGGTTCGGTAAAGGACAGAATCGCGAAAGCGATGATCGAAGACGCGGAGCAAACGGGAAAGCTGAAACCGGGCGCGACGATCATCGAGCCGACGTCCGGCAATACGGGAATCGGGCTTGCGGCGATCGCTACGGCGAAGGGATACCGTCTCATCATAACCATGCCCGAGACGATGAGCGTCGAGCGCAGAAATCTCATGAAGGCGTACGGCGCGGAAATCGTGCTTACCGAGGGCGCGAAGGGCATGAAGGGCGCGATTGCAAAGGCGCAGGAGCTTGCCGACTCCATACCCGGTTCGTTTATTCCGGGGCAGTTCGTGAATCCTGCAAACCCGCGCGTTCACCGCGAGACGACGGGGCCGGAAATCTGGCGCGATACGGAAGGCAAGGTGGACGTGCTCGTCGCGGGAATCGGCACGGGCGGCACGATCACGGGTACGGGCGAATTTTTGAAGAGCAAAAATCCCGCGATCAAAGTCGTCGCGGTTGAGCCTGCGAGCTCGCCCGTGCTTTCAAAAGGCGTCGCGGGATCGCATAAGATTCAGGGAATCGGCGCGGGATTCGTTCCCGACGTATTGAATACGAAGATTTACGACGAGATCATCGCCGTAGAGAACGACGCGGCGTTCGCGACGGGCAAGGCGTTCGGCAGAACGGAGGGAATTCTCGTCGGAATCTCTTCGGGAGCGGCGCTTTGGGCTGCCGCGGAACTTGCCAAACGCCCCGAAAATAAGGGAAAGAACATCGTTGTGATTCTTCCCGATACGGGAGATCGGTATCTTTCCACTCCGCTCTTTGCAGATTAAAACGAACGAGGCGGATGAAAACAGACGAGCTTTGCGGCGACGGGTTTCCCGTCGCCGTTTTCGCATAAGAAAAATTCTCCGAAACGTGCGTGGGCAAGACGGGCGAATGCCTCAATCGATCGGCGGACAGGAATCCGTCTGCAAACGGAACTCCGCGAAAGAAGAAAAAATCGGGAGAGCGCGGCGCAAGCGCTTGATAAAATCGGGGCAATGTGCTAAAATAGAGCGGAAAAGAGACTTTCGGAACGAGGAGACGGACGGAGGAGCATGGCGGAATTTCATTCTCATTCGGAAGAGGAGACGTTCGCGTTCGCGGCGGAATACGCAAAGACGCTCCGACCGGGGGACGTGGTGCTTCTCGACGGGGAAATGGGCGCGGGGAAGACGGCGTTTGCGAAGGGAGTTGCGAAAGGACTCGGAATCGGCGCGGAAATCACAAGCCCCACTTACGCCTATATGAACAGCTACGAGGGACGGTTTTTCCATTACGACTGTTATCGGATTACGTCCGAAATGCAGGCGGAGAGCCTCGGTCTGTGCGATTGGTTCGACGCGGGTGGAATCTGCGTCGTGGAATGGAGCGAGAACGTCGCGGGGTTATTGCCTCCGCATTGCAAGCGCGTTGCGATCGAAAAGACGGGCGACGGCGAAAGGAAGATAGTATATTGAATTTTTTGGCGATCGATACGAGCGGAAAGCATCTCACGGTGCTCGCGCAAAAGGGAGATAAGACGGTCTCGCTCTTCGAGCGGGATTGCGCGCTCCGACATTCCGTGCTCGTCATGGATAAAATCGACGAGGCGCTTTCGCGCGCGGATTTGCGCCCCGCGGAGTGCGATTTTTTTGCGGCGGTCGTCGGTCCCGGTTCGTTTACGGGCATCAGAATCGGGATTTCCACCGTAAAAGGACTGTGCCTTGCATGCGGAAATCCCGCGCTTTCCGTCACCTCTTTCGACTGTATCGCATATTCTGATATCAGCGGAAAAACGCTCGCCTTGGCGGACGCGGGACACGGCTTTGTGTACGCCTGCGGCTACGACGGGGCGCGGATCATAAGAAGCGCACGTTATTGCGCGGGAACGGAGGCGGAGGCGTTGCGCGGCGAATACGTTCTGCGCGCGGCGGAGCCCGTCTGCGTCGATTGCGCGCTCGCGGATCCCGCGGAGGGACTGTTGCGCGCGGTGCGGGCGAAGCGTTCGGAGCTCGTTCCCGCAGAGCGGCTGGCGGCGGTCTATATCCGGAAATCTTCGGCGGAGGAACGCAGATGAACGCGCGGGAATGGCGGGTGGAAGATCTGGACTTCATCGCGGAGATGGAGCGGGAGTGTTTCCCGAACGCGGCGTGGAACCGTCAGGCGCTTGCGGAATCGTTGCTCAATCCGAATTTCTACGGAGTTTTGCTGGAAGAAAACGGCGCGATCACGGCGTACGGCGGCGTGAGCGTGCTATTCGACGAGGGCGAAATACAGCTGATCGCAACGGGGGAGATGTACCGCAGATGCGGGCGCGGCGCGAAAGTTCTCGAACTTCTGATCGCGGAAGCGGAGCGGCGGGGCGCGAAAAAACTCTTCCTCGAAGTGCGCGTTTCCAACGCCGCCGCGCAGAAGCTGTATTTAAGATACGGGTTCGTCGGCGTGTACGCCCGTTCCCGATACTATCCCGACGGGGAGGACGCGATCGTCATGAAGAAGGAGCTCGGTTGAGGGGCATATCTTATCTTCGCGCGGGGAGCGGCAAAGATCTCGTATTTTTGCACGGCTATCTCGCGAGCAAGGAGAGTTTTTACCCGCAGATAACGTATTTTTCGCGATTTTACCGCGTGACGGCGCTCGATTTTCCGGGGTTCGGGCAGAGCCCGCCGCTCGACGCGCCCTGGTCGGTGAGCGATTACGCCGATTGGACGGAGGAATTTCTCAGAAGCGAGGGAATCGAATTTCCGCACGTCGTCGCGCATTCATTCGGCGGAAGGGTGGCGGTGAAATGTCTCTCCCGCGGGGAGATCTTCGACCGCGCCGCGCTCTGCGGCTGTGCGGGGATTGTCCGGAAACGCACGATCGCCTACCGCGCGAAAGTGGCGGCGTACCGCGCGGTGAAAAAAATCGCGCCCGGATTTGCAGAACGCAACTTCGGAAGCGCGGAATACAGAACGCTGTCTCCCGTCATGCGGGAGAGTTATAAAAAAATCGTCAACGAGGATTTGCGGGCGGACGCGGCAAAGATTACGCGCCCCGTGCTCTTTCTCAACGGCGATCGGGACGGGGAGACGCCCGTCTCGTCTGCGCAGATCTATCACGCCGCGGTGAAGGGGAGCGAGCTCCTGATTCTCCAAGGCTGCGGGCATTTCGCCCATCTTGACAATCCGTCCGGGTTCAATCTGGCGGTAGAGGAGTTTTTCAAATGACGGAAGCGGAAATTTGGTTGACGATCGGAATCTTATGGAGCGGCGTGATCGCGGGGTATCTCGGTTTTCTCTGTTCCACGCGCATGCTTGCCATTCTGCAACAGGAGCGATATTCGGGAAAGGCGTTTCTCAGATGGTATTGCCGCAAGAATAATCTGTTGCCGCGCAGACTCAATCTTCTCGCGCTCGCGCTTGCGCTTCTGACGGCGCTGTTCGGGCTCTGTTTTTCCTTTCTGAGCGTGCCGTTCGCCAATCTCGTATCCGCGATCCCCTTTGTCGGCTTGTTTCTGTTGTACGACTATTCCGAACGCAGATACGCGCTGAAAGTGCCCCTGAAAAATACGCCGCGCGCCGTTCGTCTCGGCGTCTGTCATTTCGTCGTGATCTTTGCGTTTACCGCCCTTGTTTCGTGGGCGCTCGCCGCGATTGCGGGCGCGATCGACGTGCGCGTCGTATCGCTTCTGCGTTTTCTGCCGCTCGCCCTTCTGCCGCTCGCGCTTCCCTTTCTGCTTGCGTTTTCCAATCTGATCATGAAGGGTTACGAAATCCCGCACGGCAGGAAATTCGTAAAACGCGCGACGGCGGCGCTCGACGGGAGCGACTGCGTCAAAATCGGCATTACGGGCAGTTGCGGGAAGACGACGGTGAAAAATCTCGTCGCGAAGATTCTCTCGGAAAAATACCGCGTAATCGCGACGCCCGCTTCCTATAACACGCCGCTCGGCATCGCCTCGGCAATCAACGCGAACGGGCTGGATTGCGACGTGTTCATCGCGGAGATGGGCGCGCGAAAGACGGGCGATATTGCGGAACTCTGCGACATGGTGCGCCCCGATTACGCGATCGTCACGTCGGTATTGCCGCAACATCTGGAAACGTTCGGCTCGGTCGGCGCGATCGCGGCGGAAAAGGGCGTGCTTGCGGCGCGCGCGGGCAAAGGTTGCGTGATCGGAGAAACGGCGTTCGGGGCGGGCGTGTCCGCGGCGAACGCGCTCGTTTACGGAAGAGATTTTGCGGCGGAGGACGTGCGGCTCTCTACGGACGGCGCGTCGTTCAATCTTCGGCTTCCGTCGGGCGGTTTGCGCGTGCAGACCGCGCTTTTGGGCAGACACGCGGCGGAGGACGTCGCGATGGCGGCGGCGTTGTGTTTCATGCTCGGCATGACGGCGGAGGAGATCGCCGCGGGGATCGGAACGATCGAACAGATTCCGCACCGCCTGCAAAAATCCGCGGGTGCGAACGGGCTCGTCATTCTGGACGATTCCTACAACTCGAACGTGGCGGGCGCGGCGAACGCTGTGGAGACGTTGCGGTTGTTCGACGGAAAGAAGGCGGTCATAACGCCCGGTCTGGTGGAATTGGGCGCGATCGAGGAGGCGGAAAACGAGAAGCTGGGCGCTTCGTTCGTCGGGCTCGACCGCGTGATTCTGGTGGGCGAAACGCTCGTGCTCGCGGTCAGAAAGGGGTATCTGAACGCGGGCGGCGACGAAGACAAACTCGTCGTCGTGCCGACGTTGGAGAAGGCGGCGGCGCTCGTCGGACAGGAGTTCGGCGAGGGCGACTGCGTGCTCTTCCTCAACGATTTGCCCGATTCCTACGCATAAATCCGACGCGGCGGGCATACTTTTCAAGTACGGATTTCAAACGGAAGAAACACCGAAGCGAAAAAATTCACGCGGAGGTGTTTTTTTATGCGCACGGTTCTCGTCTTTTTCGGAGGGAACTCCAACGAAAGCGAAATTTCCGTCATTACGGGCACGTTGGCGGTCAATCTGTTGCGCGCCGCGGGATACGCGGCGTATCCCGTTCTGCTCGGCGGAGACGGAAAACTGTATTTTCGGGCGGAAGCGCGCTCTGTGGCGGATTTCCGCGACGCGCCGGGGAAAGGCTTTCTCGCCGTGACGCTGGAAGGGCGTTCGCTCGTGGGCGGCAGGCTGCGGAGGAAACTGCTCACGGCGGACTGCGCGCTGAACTGCTGTCACGGGGGCATGGGCGAGGACGGAACGCTGGCGGCGATCGCGCGCTGGAACGGTCTGCCGCTCGCCTCGCCCGACACGCCCGCGTCCGCGCTGTTCATGAATAAGGAGTATTCCCAGATCGCGGCGCGCGGGTTGGGGATTCCCGTCGTCCGTTCGTTTGCGGTTTCCGAACGGGAATGGCGGGAACGCCGCTCGGACGTCGAGCGCCGCGCCGAAGCGTTCGGGTATCCCGTCATCGTCAAACCGAGCAGGCTCGGTTCGAGCATCGGCATCACGGTCGCACGGGGAACGGACGAATTGCGATCGGCGCTCTCGCTCGCGTTCCGTCTGGATACGGGCGCGCTCGTGGAGGAATATCTCGACGGAAAGCGGGATATTAACTGTGCCGCTTACGGGCTGTACGGCGAGACGGTCGTCTCTTCCTGCGAAGAGGTGTTTTCCCGCGCCGACATTCTGACCTTTCAGGAGAAATACGAGGGAACGGACGCCGCACGCGCTTCAAAAATTCCCGCAGATCTGCCCGAGGAGACCGCGTCGAAGATCCGGGACTATACCCGTCTGATCTACGAAAGTTTTCATTGCAGAGGCGTCGTGCGCGCGGACTTTCTCGTGTCGTCCGAAGGCGTGTTCTTTAACGAACTGAACACCGTGCCCGGCTCTCTGGCGTGCTATCTGTTCGGGGAATCGCTCTCTTCGGCGAAGGAACTGCTCGCGTCGGTCGTAGAGGAACGGCTGGCGACGGCGGAGGAGAAAAAAGAGACGATTCGCACGGGAATTCTCAACAACGGCGTTTTCGCGGGCGCAAAAGGTTGCAAAAACCGTCGGGAAATGGTATAATCGTTGCAAATTCACCGATGGAGATAACCTATGGAAAAAATACGCATGACAACGCCCCTCGTAGAGATGGACGGCGACGAAATGACGCGCGTTCTGTGGAAGAAAATCAAAGAGATTCTCATTCTTCCCTACGTTGATTTGAAAACGGAATATTACGATCTCGGACTGCCCAATCGCGACGCGACGGAGGACGCGGTCACCGTCGAAAGCGCGCTCGCGACGAAAAAATACGGCGTCGCGGTCAAGTGCGCGACGATCACGCCCAACGCGCAGCGCATGACAGAGTACAATCTGCACCGCATGTGGAAGAGTCCGAACGGCACGATCCGCCGTATTCTCGACGGCACGGTATTCCGCGCGCCCATTCTCTGCAAGGGAATCCGCCCCTACGTTCCGACCTGGGAGTCGCCCATCGTACTCGCCCGTCACGCCTACGGCGACGTGTACAACAACGTGGAAGAAAGGGTTGAGAAAGGCGAAAAAGCCTATCTCGTCGTGACGGACGGAGAGGGCAGAGAGGTGCGCCGCCAGTTGGTGCACGATTTTGCGGAGGGCGCGGGCGTCGTTCAGGGCGTGCATAACTGCGACGATTCCATTCGTTCGTTCGCCCATTCCTGTTTCCGCTACGCCGTCGAACAGAAAATCCCCATGTACTTTGCGACGAAGGATACCATCTCCAAAGTTTACGACAGGCGGTTCAAGGATATTTTCGCCGAGGTATACGAACAGTACCGTTCCAACTTTGAGGAGCTCGGCATCGAATACCTCTATACGCTGATCGACGACGCGGTGGCGCGGATCGTCCGCTGTAAGGGCGGCGTGCTGTGGGCGTGCAAGAATTACGACGGAGACGTGATGAGCGACATGGTGGCGACCGCATACGGCTCGCTCGGCATGATGAGCTCCGTTCTGGTCTCTCCCGACGGCAAATACGAATACGAGGCGGCGCACGGCACCGTTACGCGCCATTACTACCGCTATCTGAAAGGGGAGGCGACGTCCACCAATTCCGTGGCGACGATCTTCGCCTGGACGGGCGCGCTCGCCAAGCGCGGCGAACTTGACGGAAACGAAGCGCTCGTCGCGTTTGCCCGCAAGCTCGAACGCGCGACGGTCTCCACGATCGAAGAGGGGGAAATGACGGGCGATCTCGTTCCGCTCTTCTCCCGCGAGGGCGTAACGCCGAAAAAGCTCGATTCGGAAGAATTCCTTCGCGCGATCGCGAAGAGACTGTAATCCGCGCTTCCGATTGTTGCGCGCGACCGTGCGCTCCGTTCCGAGCTTTTCGCGCGGCGCGGCTCCCGAAAACGGACTTTTTTGCGAGCCTGCGCGGCGATCGGACAATAAGCCCCGCTTTTGAAAGCGGGGCTTATTTTCGGACAAGGTGAATTATACTATCAAGTGCAACACCTTGCAAAAAAATGACAGTTCATATA
>CAMGEK010000062.1 GCA_946055105.1 uncultured Clostridia bacterium | reverse complement strand
CGCGCGAAACGCACGCGCTGCGGAAATTTCGCCTTGCGTTTATCTCCGCGCGAAACGCACGCGCTGCGGAAATTTCGCCTTGCGTTTATCTCCGCGCGAAAGGGACGGCGGGAAGGAAAGTTTACGTATCGCTTCCTGAATTTACCTCCGTTTCCAGCGTTTCACCTGTACGCAGGACTTGCGTTCGGCGGCGCGACTCTGCTACAATGGGATCAAAACTTTTTGCGAGGTACACGAATATGAAACGCAAACCGATCTCTTTCGCGCTCGCCGCGATCCTGTTCGCCGTTCCGCTCGGCGCCTGCGGCGAAAAGCAACCGCCTCTCTCCGAGAACGAAGCGCCCGCGGAACTCCCCGACGCCGAAGACGCGTCGTCCGAGTCGTTCGCGCCCCCGTCGGAGACGACCGACGAGATTCCGTCCGAAGATACGGACGCCGATCCTTCCGAATCCGAGTCCGTTCCGGAGCCTGATCCGGAGCCGAAACCCGAGCCGGAACCGACGCCGCCCGCGCCCGCTACGACGCCCTACGTGCTCATTCTGACGAACGGACTCAACGTGCGGTCGGGCGCAGGCACCTCCTATTCCTCTCTCGGACAGGCGGATTACGGACTTCTGCTCAAATATACGGGCAAAACGGGGAATTGGTACATAACCTACTACCGCGGCAAGACGGCGTACGTGAGCGCCGATTCCGCATACACCTCTCTTTCGCAGCTTGAAACGGGCAACGCCGCCACGGAACAGGTCGTGGAAAACGGCATGCGTCTGCTCGGCACTCCATACGTTTACGGAGCCGTCCGTCTGCACGACGGGTACGGGAATAAGCTGAAAGGCTTTACGACTGCCAAATTCGACTGTTCGTCGCTCATGCAGTACATATTCTACGAGGGCGCGCACGTCCTGCTTGCCACCACTTCGCGCACGCAGTCGTTGCAGGGAAAGGCGGTTGCGGCGGGAGAGATCAGGCGCGGCGATCTGCTCTTTTTTACCAATTCTTCGCGCTATTACAATACGGGCATCGAACGCATCGGGCACGTCGCGCTCTATCTCGGAAACAATTATATTCTGCACACCGCCTCCGACTTTGCGAAAGTCGAACAGATCTCCGCGACGAGATGGAAATATTTTATCTGCGCGCGGCGGATTTTACCCGACTGACGCGCTTGCTTTCCCGACGACGATATGATATAATCGGCTTATGATCAAAATCGACGTTCATAACCATTCCCGTTTTTCCGCCGACGGAATCGATTCGCTGGAAGATATGGTCGCGGAGGCGCGCCGAAAGGGCGTTCGCTATTACGGCGTGTCCGATCACTTCGACTACGATTACCGCGCTCTGCGCCTGAAAATCAGGGGAGAGGAAATTCCCTACATCGACGAAGCCGCCTATTTTTCCGCCGCCCGCGCCCTGCAAACGCGCGTTTCGGACGAGAATTTCCGTCTGCTCGTCGGCGGGGAATTCGGCTTTTCTCCGCTCGCGCGCTGTACGGAAGAGTACGGGGAGACGATCGGGAAATTTCAACCCGATTTCGTCGTCAACAGCGTGCACACCTGCGACGGTCAGGACTGCTATTTCCCCGAAGCGTTCGAGGGCAAAACCAAGGAATACGCCTATCGCCGCTATCTCGAACGGGTGCGGGAAAGTCTGGACGCCCCCTACCGCTACGAGATCGTGGCGCATATCGGGTACGTTTCGCGCTACGCGCCCTTTCCCGACCGCAAGATACGCTACGAGGAATTTTCCGACGCGTACGACGATATTTTACGCACGATCGTCGCGAAAGGGAAAATTCTGGAAATCAACTCCTCTTCCGCCTCCGCGGGCAGCGATTTTTTGCCCGATACGGACGTCCTGACGCGCTACTTCGGTCTGGGCGGCAGAAAGGTCTCGTTCGGCTCCGACGCGCATCAGACGGCGCGCGTTGCGGAAAAGGGCGATCTCGTCGTCTCCGCGCTCCGAGCGATCGGTTTCCGATACTTTACCGTTCCCGCGCCCGACGGGGAACTCCGCGTCGATTTCTGACCACACCCGACGGGGAACTTCGCGTCGATTTCTGACCGCGCCCGACGGGGAGCTCCGCGACGGCTGATCGCGCCGAAACGCCGATTCTCAGAAGCCTGTTGACAAGAGTCGTTTTTAACGTACGCGGCTCGGCATGATTGCCGAGCCGCTTTTTGCGCCCCTTTTCCGCATATTCGCAAAGTTTCCGCCGCCCGTCGCGTTTTCTTGTTTTCAACGCGCGCCCGTCTTGTCCGACGCGGACGACTCCGTAAAATTGCGTTCGTACAGATAGTCCGACAGCGCGCCGAGGCGTACGGGGGAAAGCGTCTCTCCGCGCGCCATGCGATCGATCCCCAGAGCGGTAAGCGCCGCTTCCGCCTCCGCGCGCGACATTCGGAACGCGTTCGTCAGATTGTTTGAAAGCGTCTTTCTGCGGTTGAGAAAGGCGCACCGCACGACGGCTCGGTACGCGCGCTCGCTTTCGACCGCGAACCCGCCCTCGGTGAAATCGATCTTCACCACCGCCGAATCCACGTTCGGACGGGGCACGAACAGATTGCGCGATACCGTCCGCGTGATCTTACAACTGCCGCGCCGCGCGATCGCCGCCGTCACCGCGCCGTATTCGGGCGTTCCCGCTTCGGCGCAGAACCGCCGCGCGACTTCCTCCTGCACCATCACCGTCACGCCGCGACAAAGGCGGGATTCTTCCACAAAGCGCATCAAAAGCGGCGTCGTGATATAATAGGGAAGATTGGCGACGACGACGTATTCTCCTATCCCGCGTTCGATCTCGCCAAGATCGGTCTTTGCAAAATCGCGGAATACGACCGTCGCGTTGTCGCAGCCCGAAAGCGTCTCGGCGAGCACGGGTTGCAGCGTTCTGTCGATCTCGTAGGCGATCACCCGCTTCGCGCGGCGGGAAAGCGCGCGCGTCAGCGCGCCCGCGCCCGGTCCGATTTCCAACGCCGTCGTCTCCTCCGTCACACCCGCGTCGCGCACGATCGCGTCGAGGAGATTCTCGTCGGTGAGAAAGTTCTGCCCGAACTGTTTTTTGAACGTAAAGCCGTGCCGCAGGAGCACGGCGCGTAAATCTTCCATGATTTTCCTCCGATAGGGAACGCGTTCCCCGCATATACTGTCTTTGCGAGAATCCCTCGCCTTACCAAAGATACGGAAGAGCCGACGGCGTAACGCCGATCGGCTCTTTAACGCGCTTCGATCATCTCGCGGACGCGGAGCGGAATTCCGACCGTATCCGCGATTTTTCGGCACGCTTCCACCTGTTCCCGCCCGATGCAGTCCACGACCGAAAACCAACAGGGCACGCCGCTCTCCTTTAAGGCGCGCGCGAAGGACAGGACCTCGCCGAATGCGTTTTTTATAAGGGGACGGCAAAGCGCGTCGTATTTCTCCGCGTCGGGCGCGTTCAGCGACACGTTCACCCCGTCGAGCATGCCTTTGAGTTCGGGCGCGATATTTCTGCCGTTGATCGCGTTGCCGTGACCGTTCGTGTTCATGCGCGTCCTGCCGCCCCTTTCATGAACGTAGCGGCAAATTTCGACGACGGCGTCCAGCCGATAGGTCGGTTCGCCGTAGCCGCAAAACACGATTTCTTCGTACCGCTTCGGATCGCCGATTTCCGCGACGACCTGCTCCGCCGTCGGTTCGCCGCCGCCGAGCCAGAGCGCGTAGCCCTCGTACCGCGCGCTCTGATCGCGGACGCAGAACGCGCATCGGTTGCTGCAACGGTTGGTCAAATTGAGATATAAATTGTTCCCGATCGTATAGGTATAGGTATCTTTCATAATAATTTCGGGAACAGCCGCAACGCGTTTTCCCGAATTCTCTCCTTCATGCTTTCAAACGACGAGCCCCGAATTTCCGCCAGCCTGCGCAAGACGGCGGGAACGTTTGCGGGCGTGTTCTTTTCGCCGCGTACGGGCGAAAGATAGGGACTGTCCGTCTCCGACAGAATTCGGTCGGTCGGACATGCCGCCGCGCTCTCGACGACCTTCCGCGCGTTTTTGAAGCAGACCACGCCGCCGAAGGAAAGATACGCGCCGAGCGACAGAAATTCGTCCTCCGCCTCCCGTCCGTGCGAATAACAATGGAGCAGAAATCCGCGCGACAAACTGTCTTTTCTCTCCCGCAGAACGGCGAGCATGTCCGCGGCGCAGTCTCTGGAATGGATCTGTACGGGAAGTCCCGCCTCTTCGGCGAGCGTGATCTGCGCGTGAAACGCCTCCCGCTGTTTGCGTTTGTCCGTATCGGGATAATGATAGTCCAGCCCGATCTCCCCGACCGCGACGCACTTCTCGTCGGCGCAGAGTTCGCGCAACGCGTCGAGTTCCCTTTCCCCGAAGTCCGCCGTTTCGGAGGGATGCACGCCCGCGCAGAAATACGCGCCGACGTGGTCGGCGGCAAACGCGCGGTGCGCCCTGCCGTGCGCGACGGTATCGCTCGCGAGAACGACGGTTGTTACGCCCGCCGCCCTGATTTTTTCCCATTCCGCGGGAAACGCGTAACCCTCGTCCGCGAAATGCGCGTGAATATCGATCACGTCAGCACACCGTCGCGCCGCTTTCCGTCGCTTTTTCGGGCGAGATCAGGCTCAGAGTTCCGTCCTTGTCCTCGGCGCAGAGGATCATGCCCTCGGAGAGCACGCCGCGAAGCCGCACGGGCTTTAAGTTCGCGACGAGCACGACCTTCTTTCCGATCATCTCCTCGGGCGTGTAAAATTTCGCGATTCCCGACACGACCGATCTGATTTCGTCGCCCACTCTGACCGTCTCGTGCAACAGTTTATCCGACTTCGGCACCCGCTCGCAGGCGATCACTTCGCCGATTTTCAGTTCGATCTTCCCGAAATCGTCGATCGTGATCTGCTCTTTCGCTTCCCCGCCGCGCTCGGTTGCGGAAGCCGCGCGCTCTTTTTCCGCTTTTTCCGCTTTCGCCTTTTTCTGCGCCGCGACGAGCTCGTCTACGGCGGCAAGCTCCTTTTTTACGTCGATCCGCGGGAAAACGGGCGGGAGTTTTTCCACCGACGCGCCCTCTTTCAGAACGCCGAACGTCAGCGTATCGAAGCCCGCGGTTTCGTCGCAGGAAAAACTTCTGAGAATGAGCGACGGCGCTTTCGTCAGGAAGGGCTTCAACAGCACCGCGCAGATACGGACGACTTCGGCGAGATTGTACAATACCGCGCCGAGCCGCGCCTTTTTGCTCTCGTCTTTCGCAAGAACCCAGGGCGTCGTCTCGTCGATATATTTGTTCGCGCGCGATACGAGCGCGAAGATTTCGGACAGCGCGTCGGGCGCGTTGAGCTTCTCCATCGCCGCGCGCACCTTTGCGAACGCGCCCTCCGCCATGGCGATCAGTTCGAGGTCGGGGCCTTCCGCCGCGCCGCGCGCGGGAAGTTTTCCGCCGAAATTCTGCACGATCATCGCCGAAGTGCGGGAGACGAGATTTCCGAGATCGTTTGCAAGGTCCGCGTTGACGCGCCCCAGAAACCGCTCGTTCGTGTATTCCCCGTCGCTGCCGAACGGAATTTCCCGCAAAAGGAAATACCGCACCGCGTCCGCGCCGTATCGCTTGACGAGTTCGTACGGATCGGTGAGTTCGTTTCTGACCGCGTCCGATTTGCTCTTGCTCAGCTTATCGCCGCCGATCAACAGCCAGCCGTGACCGTACACCTGTTCGGGCACGGGCTCTCCGAGCGCCATCAAAATCGCGGGCCAGATGATCGCGTGAAAGCGCACGATCTCTTTCCCGACCATGTGCAGTTCCGCAGGCCAGAATTTGCGGTACAGACGATCGTCCTCGCTCAGATACCCGAGCGCGGAGATATAATTGGACAGCGCGTCGATCCAGACGTACGCGTAATGATTGCGATCGAAGGGCAGAGGAATCCCCCATTTGACCGTCGTCCGCGAAACGCAGAGATCCTGCAAGCCCGCTTTCAGGAAATTGTTCACCATCTCGTTGACGCGGGATTTGGGTTGCAGAAATTCGGGCTTGTCCTCGTAGAGTTTCAGAATTTTCGGCGCGTATTTGGAGAGACGGAAGAAATAGCTCTCCTCTTTCTGCAACGTCACCTCTCTGCCGCAATCGGGGCATTTCCCGTCTTTGAGCTGCGCTTCCGTCCACATGCTCTCGCAGGGCGTGCAATACCAGCCGCTGTATTCCGATTTGTAAATATCCCCGCTCTCGTAGAGCTTCTGATAGATCTTCTGAACGCATTTCACGTGATCTTCGTCCGTCGTGCGGATAAAACGGTCGTACTGCACGTCCAGAAGCCGCCACATGTCTTTGAGTTCCGACACCAACGGATCGATGAACCGCATCGGCGTGACTCCCCTTTTTTGCGCTTCTTTTTCCACTTTCTGCCCGTGTTCGTCCGTTCCCGTCAGGAAAAACACCTCTTCGCCGAGCATCTTGTGAAACCGCGCCAGCGCGTCGCAAACGACGGTGGTATAGCAGTGTCCGATATGCCAATTCCCGCTCGGATAATAAATGGGCGTCGTAATATAATATTTCTTCTTTTCCATAGCCGACCTCGTATCCAAAGTTTTATTCATTATATCCTATTTCCGCGAAAAAGTAAATTTATTTTCGCGCAAAATCGTCCGCTTCCGCATTTCCGCTCGATCGCCGCGAAAAAACCGCGTTTCCGCACACGGCGCGCCGTTCCGCCCGAAGCGCAAACGCACGCGCCCGAACGCGCCGCGCCGTACTTTTGTTCCGCAAGACCCCCGTATCAAAAACGCCCGAACGCGGCTTCCCGTTTCCGCGCACGATGCGCCGTTCCCCGTAAAAGACCTCCGACGGTTTGCGCGAATTCCGAATTTATTCTATCCGCTTTTTTCAGGCTTGTCAAATATTTCCCCGAAAAAAATCATACAATGCACTATGAACGGAATTTTTGCGGCGGTGTTTTTGCTCTCCGCGCTCTTCTTTCTCCTCTGCAACCCCGACGGGTTTCTGTCCGCCATGCTCTCAGGCGGCGAAAAAGCCGCCGCGCTCTCCCTCTCCCTGCTTGCCGTTTATTGCGTCTGGCTGGGATTTTTCAAAGTCCTGGAAGCGTGCGGGCTGGCGGGAAAGCTTTCCCGCGCCGTCTTTCCGTTCGTCGGGCGGCTCTTCCGCTCGGACGATCGGGAGGCGGTCTATCTCGCGAGCTGCAATCTTTCGGCGAACGTTCTCGGTCTCCCGGGCGCGCCCACGCCGCTCGGCGTGAAGGCGACGGAAAAATTCTGCGCCGCGGGAAACGACTACGCCGCCGATATGCTCTTCGTCCTGAACGCGACCAGCCTGCAATTGCTCCCGACGACGGTCATCGCGCTCCGCCTGTCCGCGGGCTCCGCCCGCCCCGCCGATATTTTTCTTCCGACGCTGATCGCAACCCTTCTTTCCACCTTTCTCGGCGCGCTGCTCGTGCGCCTGACGGCAAAACGGAGCGCAAAGAAGTCATGAAATTTCTCTCTCTCGTCCTTCCTCTCCTCTTTGTCTCGCTCTTTCTCTACGCGCTTTTTCGGAAGGTCAGATTGTACGACGTCTTTGCGGACGGCGTGAAACAAGCCGTCCCCCTCGTTCTCTCCCTCTTCCCCTATCTCGCGACCGTTCTCATTCTCTCCGAACTGTTTGAAAGAAGCGGACTTTCGGCAATGTTGACGAACGCGCTCGCCCCCGTTTTCAAGTTCCTCGGTATTCCGCCCGAAATTTCCAAGCTCGTTCTTCTGAAACCCTTTTCCGGAAGCGGTTCGACCGCCCTGCTCTCGGAAATCCTGAACGCTTACGGCGCGGACGGCTATATCGCGCGCTGCGCTTGCGTCTGTTACGGATCGAGCGAAACGGTGTTCTACGTCTCCGCCGTTTATTTCGCGGGCGTGAAACAGAAAAAATTGCTGAAACCCGTCGCGATCGCCCTGTTTTCCAATTTCGTCACCGTCGTGTTCGGCTGTTTTCTCTGTCGGTTTCTGTAAATTTTTGACATCTCCGCGCCAAAATGTGAGCGAATTGCGAAATTATTCTTTGAAATGAATTTATTTTTCAAGATACAGAGAAATTAAGATTATTGAGTTTGCAGTT
>CAMGEK010000061.1 GCA_946055105.1 uncultured Clostridia bacterium | reverse complement strand
TTCGTGCGTTCTTCCGGAAAGCGCCGAAAGCGTGCGTTTCGCGTCCGCTTTATCCCGCGGTTTGCCCAGAATCGCGCCCTCCGACGCGACCACCGTATCCGCGCCGAGCACGGCGCAATCGGGAAACCTGCGCGCGACTTCCCGCGCTTTTTCGCGCGCGAAATAACCCGCCGTCTCCTCTGCGGAGAGCGGAACGGCGCGCTCGGGGAACCGCGACGGCTCCACGCTGAATTCCCGCGCGATTTGTGCGAGCAGTTCCCGTCTCCGAGGAGACGCGCTCGCAAGAATCAATCGTTTCATAGACAGAAAGAAACCCGTTTCCGGAACGGGTTTGCGCGGCGCGGCGCGCCGCGCGATTCGGGCTCTTCGAGCCTGTTTTCAAAGGGCGCACACGCCCTCTCGGTTAAAGAATTTCGAGGTTTTTACGGAACGTGCGTTTGAAATCGACGTTCGCGGACATCGCGGAACGGATTTCCAGCGCGGCGTCGCCCGTCGTCTCCGTCTTCATGATGACGGAGTCGCCCAGAACGTCGCAATTGATGCCCGAAACCGCGCCCGCGCGGCTGCGGTCGAGGCTCTCCGCAATGCGGAGCAGAACGCCGAGTTTCTTCACCACGTCGACGTCCTCTTCGGCGACGACGTCTTTATAGCGCGCCCATTCCGCCGCATTGACGTCCTCTTTCCGATGACAGCCCGCCACGAACGCCGCCAGCACGATCTCCCTGTGCGTCGCGCCGTAGATGCCCGAATTGAGAATCATATAACAGCTGTGTTTCTGATGATTGTAAAATTTGACGCGCATGCCGCAATCGTGCAGGCTCGCCGCGATTTTCAGAACTTTGAGATATTGGCGCGGGAATTTATGCAGTACCCGCAACTGTTTGAAGAGCTGAATGGAGAGGTGCACGACGTGTTCCACGTGCTTTTCGTCGCAACCGTAATATTTCACGAGCGTATTCAGAGAATAGCTCAGAACGTCGGTGATCGGGCGTTCCACCGTGATCGGCAACGCCTGATTGACCATGATTCCCTCCCGTAAACCCGATCCGCTCAGTACGAAATTTTCGACGTGCATATAGTCGGTAAACGCTTTGATGATCGCCATCGCCGCGGGCATGATGTCCGCGCGTTCGGGAGAAAGTCCGCGAATCCGCTTGCGCTTTTCCACGTCGAGCACGCGCACCATTTCGTAGATGGAACGGAAATCCTCCACGGCGAACGAATAGTTGTGCACGGTGTCGAGCGGGTATTTCCGCACGATTTTGTTGATTTTATAGAGATTGCGGAAGGAACCGCCCACGCCGATCATCTGCGCGTCCGGATCGACGGAGGACAACCAATCGATCTTTTTGAACTGTTCGGTGAAGAACTGTTCGATCTTCTCCGTCTGCTCCTGAGGAGAAACGCCGTCGTCGGCGAACAGATCGGTCAGCGTGACCGCGCCGAACGCGAGCGTCGCGTAATTGAGAATCGCTCTGCGGTTATAATAGACGATCTTCGTGCTCCCGCCGCCGATTTCCAGAATCAGCCCCTTGGGCACGTCCATCGAATTGATGACGCCGCGATAAACGAGCGTCGCCTCTTCTTCTTCCGAAAGCACGTTGACTTTGATGCCGCAGGTCGCCTGAATTTCGTCGAGGAAGGAACGCTGGTTTTTCGCGCGGCGAACCGCCGCGGTCGCAACCGCGATGATCCGCTCCACGCCGCTCGCGTCGCAAAGACGACGGAACATTTTCAACGTCTTGATCGTCTCCGCCACCCGCTGGGGTTTCAAAAACCCGTCCCGATCCATATCCTGTCCGAGCCGCACGCTCTCTTTGATTTCGTCCTCGACCATAAAATGCCCGTCGCCGAACAGTTGCACGACGACGAGCCGCGCGGAATTAGAACCTAAATCTATAATGCCGATCTTTTCCATAATACTCCAAAACTCCGTATGTTCCGTCCGAGCCGCCGTTTTCCGACGCCCCGGATCCGTAAGATTCAAATTACCCTATTGTATAATTTTCTGCTTTATTTTACCATAAGAATCGGCGTTTGTCTATACCTTTTGGAAATTTTTTTTGAAAAATATGCACAAAAAAATCCCCCCTGAAATTGCTCATTTCGGGAGGAAATACTCCGTCAGTTGTCGGAAATCGTCGAAAATCACGTCCGCGCCCGCGCGTTCGAGTTCGCCCTCCTCAGCATATCCGCACCGAACGCCCGCGGTAAACACTCCGCACGCCCTGCCGCCTTCCACGTCGAATTTCCTGTCGCCGATCATCGCGCTCTCTCCGGCGGGCGCGCCGACGAGCTCCATCGCGCGGGCGAGTTCCTCCCGCTTCTCCGTCAGGCTCCCGTCCAGCCCGCTCCCCACGACGGCGGAGAACAACGACCGGATCTTGAACCGGGACAGGATTTTTTCCGCAAAAACCGTCGGTTTGCCCGTCGCGACCGCCAGAATTTTTCCCGAAGCCGCCAGCCGTTCCAGGCTCTCCGCCACGCCCGCGATCAGCGCGTTCTCCTTCCAGCCGATCGCGTGATAGCGTTCGCGGAATTTCTCCACCGCGCGCACCGACTCCTCCGCGCTCATTCCGAAACAATCGGAAAAATACGCGTAGAGCGGCGGTCCGATGCAGGCGCGCAGCGTTGTTTCGTCCGGACGGGGAATCCCGTAAGACGCAAGCGCGTAAATCACGCTCTTCGTAATCCCTTCGTAGGGTTCGGTGAGCGTTCCGTCGAGGTCGAAAAACAAGTACTTCATACAAAGTATTTTATCACACCCGACCGTTTTTGTAAAGCGCTTTCGCTTTCCGCGCGCGGAAAGCTCGGAAGGCGGCTCGGAACTGGAACAGGGAGAGCGCGACGAGAAAGACGCCGAACGCCCTCCTGAGCACGACGGAGGGCAGGCGCGCGGCGAGAAAGGACGCCGCGACGGAGCACGCGAGCGCGGGCGGGACGAACAGCGCGAGTCCGCGTTTTTTCAACAGTCCGTTCTTTGCGTGTACGGAGAGCGCCAACACGGACATGGGTAGGAAGGAGAGCAGATTCACGCCCTGCGCCACGCCCTGCTCCACGCCGCACAGAAGGGTCAGGAGGGGAATGAGAACGGTCCCGCCGCCCATGCCCATGCCTCCGAGCACGCCGCCCAGAACCCCGCAGACGAGATAGAAGTAAAACGCCATCAGAACAGCGATCTCAATCCCGCGGCGAACATAAAGAGCGCGAAGAGAAAGGTAATTTTATCGGGCGAGACGCGGGCGAGGAGTTTTGCGCCGAACAGTCCGCCCGCGGCGACGCCGATCGCGGCGGGAACGAGCACGGAGGCGGGCGTCAGCCCGTTGAAAAAATAGACGGCGCCCGACAGCGCGGAGGCGGGCAGAATGACCGCGATCGCCGTCGCGTGCGACTCCCGCGCGGACAGCCCCGCTTTCTGCAACAGCGGAACGGCGAGCATTCCGCCCCCGCCGCCGAGCATTCCGTTCGCCGCGCCCGTCAGCGCGCCGCCCGCAAGAGAGACGAACGCTTTCTTTTTTTTCATAATCCCCCCTTATGCGACGGCGGAAAACGCCGTCCGTTTCTTTGACAGCTTGCGCAATCGCAAAAATTTTTTCCCTTTTTTCCCGTTTTCGCTCGGAATTGCTTGCTTATCGGAGCGTTTTATATTAAAATAGATTCGTATCGCGAAGTCTGTCCGCGAACGGCAACGGTTCCGCACAGACTGCAAAGAAAACGTAACAGGTGTGATATGGCGAAATATTTCATGACGAGACAGGCGAAAAAGAGAGGCGTCGCCGCATTGACCGTCGCTCTCGCGGCGTGCCTTGCAACGGGAACGCTCGCCGCTTGCGGCGAAACCGAATCGACCGATCCGGAAAGCGAAACCGCCGCAACCAAGAGCGACTCCCAGCTTCTCAAAAACGGGGATTTTGAATTTTACGGCGACAATAATCTGACGGAGCGGATCAAGAAACTCAATCTGATCAACACGCCCGACAGTTGGAGCCGTTCCACGGGCTCCGATTCCAACGGCAGCGCGCCCGCGTCGGACGCCGCGTCGGGAATCGTCAATACCGCGGAATGGGATTATTTCGCGCGTCCCGGCAGACCGTTCGGTTCGGTGGACGACGCGCTCGCGCATTGGACGGACGAGGGCGTGACCGCCTACGACCGCATTAAATTCTACGAGGATTTCGATATTTCCTCCTCGGACGATTTCGAGCCGTATTCCGATTTCGCTTATACCGTCGACTACGACGATATCAAAGGGTTCTGGAATTCGGAAGCGAACGACTACGCGGTGAAAAATCCCCGCACGCACGACTACGGAACGGAGAACGCGGGCGACGACGCGAGCGTGCTCATGATTCACAACGAAAAAGTCACGAACGGCGTTTACGGTACCGCGCAATACTATACTTCCTCGACGACGATCACGCTCTCCGCGGGTACGGCGGCGGAGCTCTCCGTCTGGGTTAAGACGAGCAATCTCCGTCATTACGAGAACCTCGAAACCTCGGAAGGCTGCGGCGCGTATATCGGCGTGACGCATACGGTGGGCGGTCAGACGCTCGACCAGATGCAGATCAAGAACATCAATACCGAGACGCTCAACCAAAGCGGCGAAAATAACGGCTGGGTGGAATACAAACTCTACGTCCGCGCGAGCACGTTCGCGACGAGCACGTTCAAAATCGTCCTCGGTCTCGGATTCGGCAGTACGACGGATATGTACGAAACGGTGAACGGCTACGCCTTCTTCGACGATCTGACCTGTAAAATCATCGACGACGACCGATACGAAACGGCGACCGCGTCTCTCTCCGCCGAATACGTCTGCAAAACGACCGATTACGGCGACGAAAAGAAATTTATCGCAACCGCCGCCAACAAGACCTATGCGCTCGACCTGTATGCGGGATTCACACCCGCCGATCTGACGAGCTCCGTTTCGATCGGGCTTACGGAAGAAAAATACGGCGGCACGACTTACACCTCCGCGACCTATCGTCCCGTCGGCTTGGCGGACGACGGATATACGCAGTTCGTTTCGGTGAACGGCATGAGAGCCGTTACGGACGATTCCCTGCTCTCCGCGGTGCTTGCGGCGGACTTTGAAAACTATCCGTTCGACGCCGACGCGCCGCTCGTCATGCTGATGTCGAAAAACGGCGCGCCCTACACGGCGAAAATCAAGAACGACAACGTTTTCCTCGTTCCCGCGGAACGGACGCTGCTCGTGAGCTTCTTCGTAAAGACCTCCGCGATGGACGGCTTTACGGGCGCGGCGATCTCCGTCGTCGACGAAAGAGGTTCGGAGACTTCCATCGCCGCTTTCGACTCCACGACGCTCGATCCCGTCGACGTCGACGACGAGCTCAAAGACATCTACGACGGCTGGACGCAATGCTTCTTCTTCGTCGCCAACGATACGGAAACGAACAAAACGTTCTCTTTGAAATGCACCTACGGTCCCACGACCATCGTCGGCTCGACCGGGCTCGATTATACGGACGGCTATGCGGCGTTCGCCAACTTCGAGACATATCTCATGACGGACGACGAAGCGGGCTACGCTTCCACGGGTTCGCGCGCGGTCAGCGTTACTCTGACGGACGAAGCGAGCGGAAGCGGCAAGTTCGACGACGTGGCGCAGAATAACGAATCTTCCATCGAGACGGACGTCGCGACGCCCGCGAACTATATCGGAATCGTCGGCGGCGACAAGCGCGTCGGCGGCGATCAGGATTCTGCTTTCAAAGACAAGCCCGAAAACGTTTACGCGGGGCTCGTCAACGCAGATTACGTTTCCGCGTATGCGGGCACGGATTGGAAAACGGCGATCTGCTCCATCGCGCATCAGACGGGCGTTCTGACCGACGCTATGAGCGCGGATTGGTGGACGAGTATTTTCGGCGACGCGCAACAGCCGCTCGTCATCGTCAATCAAGCCGCTGCGGCGTACGGATATATCGCCTATAACGCCTCGAATATCTCGACTTCCTCCACGCAGCGCATTTCCGTGCGCGTGAAAGTCTCGCAAGGCGCGAAAGCTTACGTCTACCTCATCGACACGTCGGACGCGAAGAAAGGATACGGCTCGGCGCTCTCGCCCGACATGCCGCTGATCGCCTATTGGTACGACGACGACGGAAACGTCTGCAAGTCCGATCCCTCCGACAAGGATTTCTCCAAAAAGACGGACGTACTCTATCGGTTGGGCGAAAACGGACTTTATACGAACGCGCAGGACGGTTCCGATTCCAAAACCTACGCCAATCTTGCAAACTACGCGAAGGACGCGAACGGCAATCTCGTCACCGGCGAAGGGACGATCGCGTTCTATGCGAAAGACGGCAAATATTACGCTTATTACGACGAAGCGAAAGACGCGTACTCCACCGAAGTCTCCGACTTCGACCATGCGGCGGCGCGGTACGATTATACCGATCGGACGATTCCGCAGGCGTGCGTGACGGTGGACGGAACGAACGCCGACGTCGCAAATAAGTGGGTGACGGTCTCCTTCAACGTCAAGACGGGCGATACGGCGAAGAGCTACCGTCTGGAAGTATGGAGCGGCGCGCGCGACGGTTCGGAGACGAATCCCGCGGGCAGTTACGTTCTCTTCGACTGCAACGCGTCGACGGACGGATCGTCCGATTACGAGGCGTTGCTTGCGGACGCCGTTTCCGCGCTCAAAAAGAATCCCGATAACGTCGACGAGGACGACAAGCTCAAAGACGCGTTCTATTACGCCTACACGTTCTACGACGACGCGGACTACCTGCGCTACGACGCGACGACGTCCGATCTGACGGAAAATCCCTACGCTTCCTACAAGCAGTCCGAAAAGACCGAATCGATCGCGTATCTCTACTATGAAGATACGACTTCCGTCGACGGAAGCCCGATCTATCAGACCTTCCTCGATTATTCCCTCTCCGACGTCACGGTGGAACCGGACGCGGCGGACGAGGATACGACGGACGAAGATACGACGGACGAGAGCGCGACGAGCACCGCGAACGTCTGGCTGCTCGCCTCTTCGGGCGCGCTCGTAGCGGCGCTCTTCCTCGTCATCATCAGCATGGGAATCCGCCGCGTATTGAAAACGCGCAGCGCGAGACCGGTCAGATATAAGGCTCCGAAAGCGCAGAAGCCCGTAAAACCTGCAAAGCAGAAGAAACAGGCTTCCGATCGCGACGAGAACGATCCTTATAACGAATAATACGGAAACGCTTTCGCGATTCCGCACGGCACGGCGTTCCCGCATCCGTCTTTCGGACGGAGCGGAAACGCCGTTTCTTTCTCCCTTGTGAAACTATGAAAAATCCCTTTTCCACCTTTCGGTTTTCCGACTATGCGCTCTGGTTCGCGTCGCTTACCGCCGTCTGCCTCTCCTGTTTTCTCGGTGCGGGCGTTCTTCATTGTGCCGCTTCTCTGATCGGCGTGACGGCGCTCATTTTCGTCGCGAAAGGTCACGTCCTCGGACAGATTCTGACCGTCGCGTTCAGCGCGTTTTACGGTTATATTTCCTATCTCTTCCGTTACTACGGCGAAATGATCACCTATCTCGGCATGACGACGCCCGTCGCCGTCGCCGCGGTCGTCTCCTGGATCCGGCATCCGTCCGAAGAAAACGCCGCGGAAGTGCAGATCAACCGCCTGCGCGGCAGAGAATACGCCCTGATCGTCGCGGCGGGAATCGCCGTCGGCGCCGCGTTTTATTTCATTTTGCGCGCGTTCGGTACTGCAAACCTGTTTTTCAGCGTAATTTCCGTAGTCACGAGCTTTATCGCGGTGTGGCTCACTGTCAGACGGAGCGAGTATTACGCGATCGCCTACGCCTGCAACGACGTCGTTCTCGTCGTTCTGTGGACGCTCGCCGCCGCCGTCAGCGCGGAAAATTGGTGCATGGTCGTCTGCTTCGCCGCCTTTCTCGTCAACGATCTCTACGGGTTCGTTCTCTGGCTCCGTCGGAAAAAACGGCAATCGGCGCACTGATCCGACGTTCCACCGAAACGGTCGAACGCGAGTTTGAAACGTTTGAAACAATCACTAAATAGGTCATTAACCGCCCGCCGCTTCCGACAGGGCTCGATTGGGATAAGTTTCCACTGATTTGCGTTTCTTAAA
>CAMGEK010000060.1 GCA_946055105.1 uncultured Clostridia bacterium | reverse complement strand
GTCAAGCCCGACATTCATGCGTTGAAGAAGCTCAATTCTGGCGATCTGGCGGTATTGGCGGCGGCATGGTCGTCCGCAATCGATCCGGATATGTATCAGATCTATCATAAGGACAGCAAGGCGACTTCGGTCAACAACTGGAACTATAAAAACATTCTCAACGATTCTACCTCGTACGAATACGACGTCATTATGCGGCTGAGCGATAAAATCGACCGGGCGCGCGAGACGATCAATCAGAACAGCCGCGCGAGCATCTATGCGGAGTGCCTCGATCTCATCATGCAACTCGCGGTGGAGCTTCCCACCTATCAGAGAAACGATCTGTTCGCGTATAACAATACGGTCATCGATAAGGAGACGCTCTTCAAAAAGCCGTCCTTCCAGATGGGACCGATCAGTAAATTGTGGGAAGTTTCGTATCTGTAATCTTACTCGGGAAAACGTGGAGTAAAGTATGGTAAAATATATAATCAAGCGGTTATTGCTCTCCTTATTCATTCTGCTCGGCGTATCGCTCATTATCTATATTCTGATCAGAATGATGCCGTTGAGCTATTTTGAAACGCAGTTTCTGCCGCAACTCAATTCGGGCGTCATGACGCAGGAGGAGTTCAATCGGATTCTGGCGCTGTACGGTCTGGACGACAACAGCTTTTTCGGAATTCTGAAAGGATATTGGGGCTGGCTGACGGCGTTCGTACAGGGCGATTTCGGCACTTCGTTCCAATACGGCGAAAAGGTGGAAGTCATTATCCGCGACAATATGGGAATTTCCTTCGGGATTTCGTTCGTCTCGCTGTTGCTTGAAATCGTCATCGCGATTCCGCTCGGAATCAAGTGCGCGTGCAATCAATACGGCAAGATCGACTATACGGCGACCGTGCTCTGCATGGTCGGCATGGCGTTCCCCACGTTCTTCCTCGGAAATCTGATGATCAAATGGTTTGCCGTCGATCTCGGCTGGTTCGAGACGGGCGGGCTCGTCTCCGCGGCTCTCCCCAAAGACGCGGGCGCGCTGACGCGCTTCTTCGATATGCTCTGGCATCTCGTGCTTCCCATTTTCGTCATGGTGGTGCTGTCGATCGGCGGACTCATGCGCTATACGCGCACGAACACGCTCGAAGTGCTCAACGCGGACTATATCCGTACGGCGCGCGCAAAGGGGCTTTCAGAACGGAAAGTCATCTATAAGCACGTCTTCCGCAATACGATGATTCCGCTCGTCACGCAGCTTTCGTTCACGTTGCCGACGCTGTTCGGCGGCGCGATGATCACGGAGACGGTGTTCGGAATCCCCGGGATCGGACAGATTGCCTATAACGCGCTCAAAGTGGGGGATATTCCGCTCGCGATGAGTTACAATATGTTCATTGCGATGCTGACGGTCGTCGGAATTTTGCTCGCGGATATTATGTACGCGGTCGTCGATCCGCGCGTCAAGCTGGTCGGTTGAGGAGGCCGTTATGAAAGACAGGAAAAACTTATCGGAAAACGGACTCCCGACGGAACAGACCGCGGAGACGGAAAACGTTCTTGCGACGGAACAGACCGCGGAGACGGAAAACGTTCTTGCGACGGAACAGACCGCGGAGACGATCGACGATCTGCACGGAGAAAATCTGACCGAGCGGGTGAAAGTGTTGTCTCCCGGAATGACCGTTCTGAAACGCTTTTTCCGTTCCAAATTATCGGTGATAGGACTTGTGACGCTGATCTTTCTCTTTCTCTTTTCCTTTGCGGGACCGCTGTTCTCGCCCTGGCGGGCGGACGGCGGAACGACGAAAGATTACGCCGCGGAAAACATTAAATCCTCTTACGATCACGTTTCGATCGCTTATACCGTAGACGGCGAGGAGTACACCGCGCTCGCGGTGTCCGTTTCGACGCCGAGCTATAACATTCTCGGAGACATCAACGGCGATCACTGGATGGGAACGGACGCGAGCGGATACGACGTATTTACCCGTCTCATGTACGGCGGGCGCGTGTCGTTGACGATCGGATTCGTCGTCGTCATTCTGGAAACCGTTCTGGGCGTGCTGTTGGGCGGACTTGCCGGATATTTCGGCAAATGGGTCGATCAGTTGATCATGCGAATCGTGGACGTCCTGAGTTGTATCCCGTCGCTGCCCATCATGCTCATTCTGTCTGCGCTGTTCGATTCCTGGGGCTTGGGGGACTCGATCGCCAAGCTGTACTATATGATGGTGGTTCTGACCTTTATGGGTTGGACGGGGGTGGCGCGGCTCGTGCGCGGGCAGATCCTTTCACTGCGGGAACAGGAATTTATGCTTGCGGCAAAATGCGCGGGACTTTCGACGTCGCGGAAAATATTCAAACATCTGCTTCCGAATATCATTCCGCAGCTCATCGTTTCGATGACTTTGGGGCTCGGCAGCATCATTCTGACGGAGGCGACGCTCGGGTATCTGGGCATCGGCGCGCCGCTGGATACCGCGACGTGGGGCAACATGATCAATCTTGCGTCCAACGAAACGTACCGACAGTATTACGCCAACCTCTGGTTGGGTTCCGGTATCTGCATCACGCTCGCCATTCTCGCTTTCAACTTTGTGGGCGACGGTCTGCGCGACGCTTTCGATCCCAAGATGAAGAGGTAAGGTATGGCAAAGACGGAGAACGAAAAGAAACATTATATCAGCCGATCGGAATCCAAGCGCATTTCCAAAGAAAATTCCAAGGCGATCCGCTATTACGAGAAGCGCAAGAAGCGTAAGGTCGCTCCCGAAGAGTACACGACGGAGATGAAGGACGAGAAAAACGTCGTCGAATTCGACGACCTGCACACTTACTTTTTCTCGGATGCGGGAACGGTGAAGGCGGTCAACGGCGTGAGTTTTTCCATTCCGGCGGGTTCTACGGTCGGCGTGGTCGGGGAGAGCGGCTGCGGCAAATCGGTCACGTCGCTATCGCTCATGCAGTTGGTGCAGGCGCCGAGCGGACAGATCGTCGGCGGGTCCATTCGATTCCGCGCGAGCCTCTTCAAGCGCGACGCGCGCGGCAGAAAGATTCCCGTCTACGAGACGGAGACGAACGAGTCGGGCGAGACGGTTTTCAAACTCGACGCAAAGGGAAAAAAGGTCGTAAAAAAGAACGCTCTCGGCGGGAACGTCTACGAAATGGAGGACAGGGTGGTGGATATTGCCAAGATGCCTGCCGAAGCGATGCGCTCCATTCGCGGACGGGAAATTTCCATGATTTTTCAGGAACCGATGACTTCGCTCAATCCCGTGTTCACGATCGGGAATCAGCTTGACGAAGTGGGTTATCTGCACATCGAAGGGATTACGAAACAGCAGGTCAAGGAGCACAGCATCGAAATGTTGCGGCTTGTGGGAATCGCCGATCCCGAGGGCGTGTATAAAAAATTTCCGCACGAGCTTTCGGGCGGTATGCGCCAGCGCGTGATGATCGCGATCGCGCTGCTCTGCAATCCGAAGCTTATCGTCGCGGACGAGCCGACGACAGCGCTCGACGTCACCATTCAGGCGCAGATTCTCGATTTGTTGCGCGAAATCAAAAAGAAGATCAACGGTTCGATCATGCTGATCACGCACGATCTCGGCGTCGTCGCAGAGATGGCGGATTACGTCGTCGTCATGTACGCGGGCAAGGTCATTGAAACGGGAACGGCGGAGGATATCTTCGATCATCCGCTTCATCCGTATACCATCGGATTGCAGAAGAGCAAACCGACGGTGGACGCGGAGGTGGATTCGCTCTACTGTATTCCCGGATTCGTGCCGAACCCGATCAATATGCCGAATTACTGTTATTTCCGCGACCGTTGCGAACGGTGTCGGGAACAATGTTCGGGAGAATATCCCGCGTTCGTACAAGTGACGGAAACGCACAGCGTCGCCTGTTATTTATATCGGGAGAAAAACGCCGCTCCCGAAAAGGAGGAGAAGGATGTCTGAAATCGCGGAACGTACGCAAGCGGCGGACGACGCTCCGCTTCTCGAAGTAAAAAACTTAAAAAAATATTTCGTCGTCGGGAAGAGCTTTTTCGGGAAGCCGAACGCGTTCTTAAAGGCGGTGGACGGAATCTCGTTCCGATTGGAAAAGGGAAAGACGCTCGGCATCGTCGGCGAAAGCGGATGCGGAAAGAGCACGATGGGCAGAACCATTCTCCGACTGTACGATCAGACGGACGGAGAAGTTTATTTTCACGGTCGGAAAATTTCCGATCTGTCTAACCGCGCGTTCGATAAACTGCGCCCGAATATGCAGATGATCTTTCAGGATCCGTACGCGAGTTTGTCTCCGCGCCTTACCGTCGGAGAGATCATCGGGGAATCCGCTTTGCAACACAAACTCATTACGAAGTCGGAATATCGCGATTACGTTCTCGGCGTCATGAAGACGTGCGGACTGCAACCGCATTATTTCGAGCGGTATCCGCACGAATTTTCAGGCGGACAGCGTCAGAGAATCTGTATCGCCCGCGCATTGGCGCTCAAACCCGAGCTGGTGGTCTGCGACGAGCCCGTTTCCGCGCTCGACGTCTCCATTCAGGCGCAGATCATCAACATGCTGAAAGAGCTGCGCGCCTCGCTCGGACTGACGTATATTTTCATTTCGCACGATCTTTCCGTCGTCAAGCACATTTCCGACGACGTGGGCGTAATGTATCTGGGCAGCATGGTGGAATACGGGAGCAAGGAGCGCGTGTTCGATCATACGCTTCATCCTTATACGCGCGCGCTGTTCTCCGCGGTGCCCGTGCCCAATCCGCACGTTAAGATGAATCGGATTCTTTTGAAAGGCGACATTCCCTCGCCCGTCAATCCGCCCAAGGGGTGCAAATTCCATACCCGTTGCGAAAACTGCATGGAAGTGTGCGAGCACGTTCCGCCCGTCTACAAAGAGGTGGAAAGCGGGCATTTCTGCGCTTGCCACCTGTACAATACCGCAGAAGAAAACGCGGCGTTTGCGGAGCAGATCGCCTTGGAACGCGCGGCGCTCGCTTCCGCGGAAAAGAACGGTCATGTCGCGCAAGCGTAACAAAAAAGAGGAGCTGGACGTCGAAACGACGTTCGTCGATATGAACGTAGACGGCTTCCGCTGGTACGATCCGAACCGTAAAAAACGGGCGGAGTCAAAAGGGGAGAAGATCGGATTTCGGGAGTATCTGCGCTTGGTGCGCGCCGCGTTCGCGGCGTATTTGCCCATGATTCTGACGACGGTTCTGGTCTTTGCCCTGCTGGTCGCGCTCGCATACGTCTGGCTATCCTGAGACGAAACGGCTCGTTTTTTCTCACATTTTTCCGTGGACGATCCAATCGGCGTTCCGCGAAGAAAAAAGGTATAAATCAATCGGGAATGCACAATCTGTTGTCGTAGCGGAAATTCCGCTTTCAGATAGAGCTTTTCCCGTCGCAAATCGCAGGAAGAGCGAAGGGGACGCTTACAAGCGTCCCCTTGTGATTTTTTTCGCCGCCCGCTCGGTAAAACCCTTGTGATTTTTTTTCGCCGCCCGCTCCCGTCGTTTGTGATTTAATTTACCGCCCGTCCGGTAAAACCCTTGTGATTTAATTTACCGCCCGTCCGGTAAAACCCTTGTGATTTTTTTTCGCCGCCCGCTCCCGTCGTTTGTGATTTAATCTACCGCCCGTTCGGTAAAACCCTTGTGATTTTTTTCGCCGTCCGCTCCCGTCGCTTGTGATTTAATCTACCGCCCGTTCGGTAAAACCCTTGTGATTTTTTTCGCCGCCCGCTCGCGTCGCTTGTAATTTTTTTCGCCGCCCGCTCCCGTCGTTTGTGATTTATTTCGTCGTCCGCTCATATATTATGGTTATGAGACGGTTGATTCGGGTAACGGCGTTTCTTCTGTGCGGCGCGGTGTTGCTGGCGGTCGGATTGTATCCGAAAGAAAGAACGGCGACGGCGACGGAGCCCGTCGTCGTGCGCGTCTGGAACGTGGACACCTTCGAGGGCGGAAAGGGCTCGCGCGCGTCCTTTTTGAAAAAGGTCGCTCTGCGGGTGGAATCGCAGCGGACGGGCGTTTACTATATGGTGACGTCCTATACGGCGGAGGGGGCGCGGGCGGCGTACGAACGGGGCGATCGTCCCGACGTGCTTTCCTTCGGCGTCGGGCTTGACTGTTTTGCGGAATCGTCCTTCCCGTTGAACGCGCGTTTTGCGGGCGGGGAAGCGGACGGGAAGTGTATCGCATATCCTTGGTGTCGGGGCGGGTATGCGTTATTTTCTCTTACGGACGATTTCTCGGAAGCGGGGAAAACGGCAATCTCGGAGGGCGGAACAAATCTGGTATCCGTTGCCGCGGCGATGAACGGGATCGCGGGCGAGCCGTGCGATTCGCTTGCGGCTTACGTCGGATTTCTCGGCGGGGAGTATCGGTATCTTTTGGGCACGCAGCGCGATATATGCCGCTTTTCCGCACGCTCCGTAGACGTATTTTACCGACCGTTGCCCGTCTATTGCGATTTATACCAATACGTATCCGTTCTATCGTCGGAGCGGAAAGAGGCGTGCGATTTGTTCGTGGAGACGCTTCTCTCCGAAAAGACGCAGAGCGAGCTCTCCTTGATCGGCATGTATTCCGCGTCGGAGACGGGGGAATTCCCCGGACGTCCGGAATGGACGTTGAGCGCGTTTGCCTCGCCGCAGGCGCTCGAAGAATTACGGAATCTTGCGTCGTCCGGAGCGGAGACAAAAATAATTGCAAATTATTTGAAAAGTATTTGAAATCGACGCTGAAATGTGGTAGAATGATAGGAGATTGCGATTGGAGATCCCTGCTCTTTTGCGCGGCGAGATGCCGCGGCTATTCACCGAAGAGAATTTTTCCTTTTCCCGCCATACGACGCTCGGTTGCGGCGGGGTCGCAAGGATAGCCGCATATCCGAGCTGTGCGGAAGAATTGGTGCGTCTGTTGTGCATTCTGAAACGGGAAGGAGTTCCCTGTTGTTTTTTGGGCGCGGGCGCGAACGTGCTTGCAGGCGACGGCTTTTACGAGGGCGTGGTCGTGCGGTTTTCGCGCATGGAGGCTCTCTTTTCGGACGGACGGCTCGTCTTTGCGGGCGCGGGCGTAACGGGCGGGCGGCTCTGTCGGTTCGCACGGGAAGCCTGTCTCGGCGGCTTTGAACCGTTCACGGGGATTCCCATGACGGTCGGCGGCGCGGTTGCGATGAACGCGGGCGTGCGCGAAGGACGGATCGGAGATCGCGTGGAGGGCGTGCTCGCCGTTCGGGACGGGCGGCTCGTACTGCTCGACCGCTATCAATGCGGATTCGGAGAGAAAGACAGCCGTTTCCTGCGCGAGGGAATCGCGGTCGCAGGCGCGTATTTTTACGGCGCGTATGCGGAACGGGCGCAGATCGAGCGGAATCTCTGCTACTTCCGTCAGAAGCGCCGCCGCCTGCCGAAAGGACGGAGTATGGGTTGTACGTTCGTCAATCCTACGGGCGACAGCGCGGGCAGACTGATCGACGGATGCGGGCTCAAAGGCGCGCGCGTCGGCGGCGCGCGCGTGTCCGAAGAACACGCGAATTTCATTCTCAGCGAGGGCGCGACCGCGGAGGACGTCTCGCGACTGATCGCGCTCGTTCGGGATAGCGTTTACAGACAGACGGGAACGCTTCTTCGGGAAGAGATCCGAAGGATCGGAGATACATAGGCGGACGCCGACGGAGTAAAAATGGAACTTACGGCAGATTATCATACGCATACGCCCTATTCGCACGGAAAGGGCACGGTGCTGGAAAACGCGGAACGGGCGAAATCGCTCGGTCTCAGAGAGATCGGGATCACCGATCACGGTTTTTCGCATATCATATTCGGACTGAGTAGAAAAGAGGTGCCTTCGCTTGTTCGCGAGTGTCGGGAGGCGGAGCAAAAAACGGGCGTGCGAGTGCTCGTCGGCATCGAGAGCAATATTCGGGGAAGAGAGGGAATCGCCGATCTGAAACCGTCCGATTACGCCGATTTCGATCTCTTTCTCTGCGGCGTGCACGTCGTCATACGCTATTCCTCCCTGCACGATCTGTTTCACCTCGGCGCGGGGAATTATTTCAGACACAAATTCCGTTTCAAGCCGTCCGCGACGCTCGTCAAAGATACGACGAACGCCTATCTCAACGTAGTGAAAAAATATCCCGTGGACGTCCTGACGCATCTGAATTTTCAATGCTTCGCGGACGTTGTAGAAGTCGCGAAATGTTGTCGGGATTACGGAACGTATCTGGAAATCAGCGGGAAAAAGAAGCATCTGACCGACGGGGAACTCTACGAAGTCGCCAAGACGGGGGTGAAATTCGTGCTCGATTCCGACGCGCACGCGGTCGATCGGATCGGAGACGTTTCGCTCGCCGCGGAACAGGCGGAG
>CAMGEK010000059.1 GCA_946055105.1 uncultured Clostridia bacterium | reverse complement strand
GCGAAGAAATCCGCTCGTATCGGCGCGCAACGATTGAGCCGTACCGCGCGCGAAAACGAAAACCGAGCGAAGAAATCCGTGCGCGAGAGAAACCGCGCGGCAAATCAAATCGGCACGCGGGTAAGTCGCTTGCGGAAACGCCTTCGGCGCGGCGACAGGGTATGCCGCGCGCGAAAACGAACTCGGCGCGCGGGTATGAGACAATTCCGGAGAGGAATTATTTTTTATTCGGATCGTCGATTCTGCGCGAAATCCGCTCCTGCCGCGCGAGGAGATCCGCGAGGGCGTTTCCCTTGCCGCGCGGAGAGACGGGGCGCGACGCGGCGTTGTTTCCGAGCGCGTAGTCGGGAGGGGAGAACGCGCCTTCGCCCGGAACGGGCGGCGCGGGCGGTTCGGGCGGCGCGGACGGGGCGGTGGTTTGCGCGTCCGACGGTTCGGAAGCGAGCGCAGACAGCGCGTCGAGCAGTTCAAAAATGCCGAATTTTTCCATAAAAATCCTCCCTTCGTTGAAAAATTCAAAAGAAATCTGTAAGATGAGCGGGTTTTTGATTGCGTAAAACCTTGATTTAGTATATAATAAAAAACGTATCGTTAGAACTGTAAGTTTCTTCGGACGAAAGGAGCGGGGACTGTATGCGCAAGCTGTTTCAAAAACTGACAATATGGATTACGGCGGCGGCGACGGCGCTCGGCGCGGCGGCGCTGGCGGGTTGCGGAACGTCGTTTGAATATCCCGAAGGGGGACCTGCCGCGGACGCGGCGGTATCGTCCAACGGCGGGTTCGTCGTAGAAAAGGGCGATTACGTCTATTTCATCAACGGGATCGATACCTATACCGCGGACAACACATACGGAAACGTGGTAAAGGGCGCGCTCATGCGCGTCTCCCTTTCCGCTCTTGCGGACGGAAAGAACGCCGCGGAGACGGTGATTCCGTCGCTGATAGTCTCGTCCGATTACAAGGCGGGAATTTTCCTGTACGGCGACAGAATTTATTACGCGACGCCCAACAATGTCAAGAACACGCAGGGCGAGATCGAAAACGACTATCTCGATTTCAAGAGCGCCAAGCTGGACGGTTCGGACGTCCGCAGTTATTTCCGCGTCTCCGACAACGCGACGGAGTACCGGTTTGTACAGAAAGGGGAAACGGTGTATATCCTCTATGCGGACGGGAGCGATCTTCATTCCTACAACGTCGCGACGGAGACGGATACGACGCTCGTCAAAAACACGGAGAGCCATGTGTTCAACGAGACGGACAAGACCGACCCCTGCGTCTATTATACGATGAACGTCGTGGACGGAGACGATAAAGACAGTCCCAACCGGCTCAAATATACGCAGGTCTACCGCGTAAGCGCGGACGCGACCGAGGCGCCTTACGAATACTCGTACGACGAGACGTATCTCGACGAGAACGACGGCGTCGCGCCCTATCACAACCTCGGATCTATCGTACTCGACGGAATCGGCAAGACGGGCATAAAGACGCAGTACACGCACGATCTCACGGACGGCGTGGAAGCGATTCCGACGATCGGATACACGTATTCTCTTCTCAAATACGACAACGGCGGACTGTATTTCACCCGTACGGATCTGACGAGCACGGGCGGTACGACGGGCGAATCGGGCAGACTTTACTATCTTTCCGCGGACAAGCTGCAAAACGGCTGGAATTCGGTGAGCGGAAACGCGGAGAGCAATCTGGACGTCGTCGCGCAGGATACGACGAAGGCTTCGTCAAGCGCGATCTTCTATTACGACGGCGGGCATCACTACCTGTACGTGAGCGGCGCGACCATCATCCGCGCGGACGTCGGCGCGAACGGCGCGGCGCAGGAGCAGGTCGTCGCGCGCAACGTTTCGGGCGCGACGCTGAGCTTCCTCAGCGACGGAGGAGCGTACAAGTACGTCTATTTCTACCGCACGTCCGGAAGCGGCGTCTCCGTGGAACGCGCCGTCTACAACGGTACCGCGGAAAATTACAGCAATCTCAACGTACAGAAGAACTACCGTCCCGTAAAGGTGCTTGACGTCGTGCACGCGTCCTCCTGGTATCCTTACGAAATCGTCGGCGGATTCCTGTTCTATGCGGACGCGTCGGAGCTCGGCGCTACGTCCTATCAATACGTCCGCGCGGTCGACCTGCGCGACGAAAACGGCGCGCCTGCGGACAACGAAACGATCTCCGCGCTCAACGACCGCTATGAAGAAGTGCAGACGTACGTCGAGGATCTGAGCGAGACGAACGCCGAACTTTCGACGGCGATCAACTGCTATTATTATACGGGAACGGCGCAATATTTCGACGACAATCTCGCGGAAGCGGCGGCTGCGGGGAAAGCGGAGGACTATCTGTACTCTGCGGACGACCGCGCGGCGTTCTACGCTTACGTCGAGGGCAAGGAAGGCGAAACCGATCTCACGTTCAAAGAATACCGCACGCGCGCGGCGTTTATCCTCTCGCTCGGCGCGATGAGCGAAGCGGATCAGACCTCTTACGACGACTATTGGCATACGACGCTGGAAAAATACACGGCGGAAGAGACGGAGACGGGACTTCCCGCCTGGGCGTGGGCGCTCATCGGCGTGGCGATCGGGGTGGTCGTGATCGTCGGCGCGATCGTGACCGTACTCGTCGTGAAGAAGAAAAAGAAGAACGCGACGAGAACGTTCGAGCCGAAACTCGCGGTCGATACGACGGACGACAGAAGCGTGGACGTCTATTCGTACGGCGACGCGGACGCGCAGCCGCAAGAAGAGCCCGCGGAAGAACCCGCGGAACAAGCGGAAGAAGAACCCGCGGAACAAGCGGAAGAAGAACCCGCGGAACAAGCGGAAGAAGAACCCGCGGAACAGGCGGAAGAGAACGGAAATAAAACGGAAGAATGAGAACAAAACAACCGTCCGCAATCGGGCGGTTGTTTTTCTCCCTTAAAATCGGCAAAAAAATATCTCCGAACGGAGATTTTTTTATAAAAGGCATAAAAAAACAGTTTACAAAAAAAATAAATACTAATATAATTTATTAGCTTGATATAGGAAGCCCCGCGGAACGCCGAAGGGGGCGCGGGAGAAAGGAGGAGAAATATGGTACGCTATATGAAATGTCCGCGTTGCGAGCTGAATTACATCGACGCGGAGAAACAGGAATATTGCGACATTTGTTTGAAAGAGTTAAAGGGGATTCCGACGGAGACGGACGAATTGGAGGCAGAGGACGAAGAATTGGCAACCGAACTGTGCCCGATCTGCGGAGAGAATATGATGCGCGCAGGGGATAAGATGTGCGAAGAGTGCCGTAAAAAGGCGGACTACGAGGAGGCGGAAGTCGATCCCGAACAGGACGACGACGAATGGCGCAACTATCTCGACGACGATTCGGACGTGGGGTTGGAAGACGACGAGATGGGCGAGATCGACGAGGTGTTCGACGACGGCTTCGACGAAGAGGAAGAGGAGGAAACCGTCGAATCGGACGACGACGATGATTTCGATTACGTTACGGGCGACGAAATCTATTCGCTCGGAGACGATGACGACGATGACGACGATGACGACGACAAAAAGGACGACGACGATTTTTAATCGGGGATTCAGTCGGAGATAAGCGCTTGACAAACGTCGCCCGACGTGTTATACTGTAATCGATTTCATACGACCGGTGCGTTTTCGTAGAGAGAGCGTTACCATAAAAGTACCGGCGACGGGCGCGGCTCACACACGCGTCCGTCGTTTTGTCTTTTCGGGGGAAAAATGAAACTTTTGGAGCGGCTTTTCGAGCGGTTGCGGAAATACGACGACGCGCATTCGTTTACCTGCGATCTCTGCGGCGCGGAGGTCTTTTTCGGCGAACGGGTATGCGAACGCTGTCTGCGCGAACTTCCGTTCAACGACGGGAAGATCTGTCCGCTCTGCGGCAGAAAAGTGGGAGAGGCGGGCGTCTGTCTCGAATGTAAACGCAAGCCGCTCGGCGTAACGAGGGCGCGTTCGGTCTTTACGTACGACGGCGAAGCGGTCCGTCTGGTTTCGCGCTTCAAGCGCGGGAAAAAGTATCTCTATCGGACGGCGGCGGATTTTATGACGCCGATCGCGGAGAGGGAGTTCCCCGAAGCGGATAGCGTGACCTTCGTTCCGATGACGGAACGCGCGGAAAAGCGGCGCGGGTACAATCAGTCCCGCCTGCTTGCGGAAGAACTGTCCCGCCGCACCGCGCTCGCGTTTCTCGACTGCGCGGTCAAGACGCGGGAAACCGCGCCGCAGAAATCGCTCGGCAGACGGGAGCGGGAGGAAAATCTCACGGGCACCTTTCACGTATTCGACCGCAAGTCGGTCAGGGGAAGAAAGATTCTCATTCTCGACGATATTATGACGACGGGCGCAACGGCGAGCGTTCTTTCAGACGCCTTGAAACGGGCGGGCGCGGACGAGCTCTTTCTGCTCACGGTCACGAGCGTACCGCAAAAGCCGTTCGTATAGCGTTTTTAGAATCAAGCGCAGGGCATGAAGAGCCAAAAATGCGGAAACGGATACTTCTCACGGCGTCCTTGACGCCGTAACGATTCCGGTCTGATTCGAGGGCGTACATTCTCCGTCCACGCGCCTGATTTCGATTGCGCGCTCTATCGCTTTGTTCAGACAACGCGCCGCGCCGTCGAAAGGGGTTGGTGTGCCAACGTCATTTTCATCGCTGATTTCATATACTAAACATGTCGGCGCGCCAACAGCCGACGCGGGGTAGATATGAGATTAGTAGATGCGGTTTATGCAAGAATCGTTGAATTGGTAAGGGAACGAAAAATCACCGTTAACGCTTTGGCAAATTTAAGCGGGATTCCTCGTCCTACCATCGTTACAATGACGAGAAGCAGTACCGTAAAACTTTCAACGATTTACGGTATTTGCGACGGACTGAAAATCACGCTGCGTGAATTTTTCGATTCTCCGCTGTTTGCTCCCGAAAATATTACCGATTAGCGAATCAAAAACCGACCTTGCGGATTACCGCAAGGTCGGTTTTTCTTTATAAAAGCTGCATTTTGCCGTATGCGTATCGCATGCGGAACAAAGTACGAACAGCCGCCGCGCATTCCGCGCGGCGGCTGTTCGCAGGATAAACGCCGCGTTACGATCTCGATCGCCTCTTCGGCGTTGCGGCGTTCCCGTCCGAGCTGATTCAGAGATTCGTCGATCCGTAACAGTGCGACGTCGAACGCGCCTTGGGCGGAAGCTTTCAGCATGGAGACGATTTTCTTCCGCAATCCGTTTTGCAAGCGTTCTACCTGAAACGCAATCCGAATCAAACGACATTGCTCGACGTGAAAGTCCGTGAATACCCGATAGCCGTTCCGTTCGGGCTTCGGTAGCAGTTCCGATTTTTCGTATAGCCGTACCGTGTTCGGATGAATTCCGACGATTGCGGCAACTTCGGACGTTTGATATGTTGTCATAAACAGTTCCTCGCAGAAAGAATAGCATAATCCGCAACTCCGGTGTTATAGTGTAGAGTTCGGATTCCGTCCGCGAATTTTTCGCTCCTATGATAGCAGAGGATAGGCGGTCTTTCAACCCCTGACCGAGCGGCGCGGACGGTAAAACGCGCGGACGGTAAAGAGCGGGATCGGCGCGGACGGTAAAACGCACGGACGGGAAAGAGCGCGATCGGCGCGGACGGTAAAACGCACGGACGGGAAAGAGCAGGATCGGCGCGGACGGGAAAACGCGCGGACGGGAAAGAGCGGGTCGGCGCGGACGGTAAAACGCGCGGACGGGAAAGAGCGCGATCGGCGCGGACGGGAAAGCGCGGGAACGAAGGAGATTTCGGACGGGCGCGAATATTCGGCGGAAACGCGCATAAAATGTAACGCAGGGAACGGTCGGAGACGCGTGCGATCCGACCGAAAGAGTGAAAATCCGACGCAAACGGATAAATTTCGCGCGCGAATCCATGATAGGATAAAGGTGTTGTCAATGCGAATCGTCACGATCAGACTCAAATACGTCATTACGGCGGTCTTGTTCACGCTGTTGATTCTCGTCTCCGCGCTGACGGCGCGGGCGGCGGGCGCGGAAGAAGTCTATTGGGCGGGCAATCGGTCGCTTCCCATCTATTCGGTGGAGCGTTCCGACCGTAAAATCGCCATTTCCTTCGACTGCGCCTGGGGCACGGAGCACACCGACGCGATTCTGGACGGTCTGGCGGCGGCGGGCGTGCGGGCGACCTTCTTCATGGTGCAGTTCTGGACGGAGAAATATCCCGATTACGTGAAAAAGATCGACGCGGCGGGACATGAAATCGGGACGCACAGCGCCACGCACTCGTATATGTCGAAGCAGAGCGAAGCGGAGATCCGCGCGGAGTTGAAGAGTTCTTCCGAGGCGATCACGGCGACGACGGGAAAGAAAGTGACGCTCTTCCGTCCGCCGTACGGGGATTACGACGATCTGCTGGTGGACACGAGCAACGCAATGGGGCTGTATCCGATCCAATGGGACGTGGATTCGCTCGATTGGAAGGATTTATCCGCGACGGATATTGCGGCGCGGATCGTGGAGCGCGTGCAGAGCGGCTCGATCATTCTCTGCCATAACAACGGTCTGCATACGGCGGAGGCGGTTCCCATCGTCATCGACACGCTGCGCGCAAAGGGGTATGAATTCGTACCGATCGGAGAATTGATCCACAAAGAGAATTACACCATAGACGCGTCGGGAAAACAGATAGCAAACGCCGCATAGTCGGCGGGCGAAGAAACAATGGAGGTTAGTATGGATTACAACGCAGAGAAGAACAACAAGGTGTATTTTATGGGCGAAATCGTCTCGGAGGCGTCGTTTTCGCACGAGGTGTACGGCGAAGGATTTTACGAGTTCTACGTCAAAGTGATGCGGCTGTCGGGGCAGGCGGACGTTCTGCCCGTCACCATTTCCGAACGGCTGATTCGCGGAAACGACTTAAAGCAGGGCAGTACGATCTGCGCGATCGGTCAGTTCCGCAGCTACAATAAACTCGAAAACGGAAAATCGCGGCTGATGCTGACCGTTTTCGTGCGCGAACTCGTCGAAAGCGCGCCGGGGAAGAATCCCAACAGCATCGTGCTTTCGGGATATATCTGTAAACCGCCCGTCTACCGCACGACGCCGTTCAATCGCGAAATCGCGGATATGCTCGTCGCCGTCAACCGCGCCTATAACAAGTCGGACTACATTCCCTGTATCGCATGGGGAAGAAACGCGCGTTTCGTACAAAATCTGAAAGTGGGCGACCGCGTGGCACTCTCGGGACGGATTCAGAGCCGCGAATATCAGAAAAAAATCTCCGAATACGAATCGGTCTCCATGACCGCCTACGAGGTCTCCGTCTCCAAACTCGCCGCGTTCGACGAGGGGGAAACGTTCGATCTCGACGGAGAGTTCGATCTGTACGCCGCGCCGTCCGACGCCGAGCGTTATCACAACGAACAGAGATAGACTGCGGAAGCTTTCGCAGATCGCCGATTTTATCGGACGGCTCCCGAATCAAGCGTTCGGGGGCTTTTTTATGCGAATCGAAGGATTCTCCGAAGCGAAGGATAAGCGCTTGACAAGCGCAGGGGAAAAGGGTACAATAGACGAAACGGCGCGCGCGGATTATCGGCGCGGGACGAAACGGACGCGGGAGCGGATGAACGGATGAAAAAACGCGGAAAAACGGAAAAGCGGGAAAAAATTCAGGAGACGCTCGAACGGTACGGAAGATTCGATTACGACTATATTCCGTTCGGTCGGAATTGGACGATTCCCGACGCAAACTACCGCTATCGGCAGAACTTCTTTCATCGCGCATTGAGCGCGGCGGTCCGCTGTATTCTCTTCGTCGTCGGACCGTTGCTCATCAAAATCGCGTACGGGGCGCGGGTGACGGGGCGGAAGAACCTGAAAGAACTCGGACGGTCGGGCGCGATCTGCGTGAGTAATCACTTCTCCTATCTGGATACGCTGTTCGTGCGGCAGGCGGTCGGACAGTTCCGTTCCTACCACACGATGGCGCCCTGGAACAATAAGACGGGGTTTCTGGGTTGGCTCATGCATCATGCGGGCATGCTGCCCTTTTCAAGCGATCTGACGGCGACGAGAAATTTATGGAAAGAATTGGAGCGGCTCCTCGCCGAGGGAAAAATCGTCAACTTTTATGCGGAGCAGGCGATGTGGGTGAATTATCAAAAGCCCCGCCCCATGAAGGACGGAGCGTTCTTCTTCGCCGTCAGGCATAACGTGCCCGTCGTGCCCGTATTCTGCACCTTCAAAAAGACCGGGCGCGGGCGCATGAAGCATCTTCGGATTCACATTCTGCCCGTCGTAAGACCGGACGCGTCGCTTCCCAAAGGGGAACGGATCCGAAGTCTCCGCGCCGCGGCGCAGGAGGAATGGAGAATTTGTTACGAGACCGCGTACCGTCGTCCGCTCGTCTATCTGCGGCGGGAACAAGAGCCCGAACGGAGCGCCGCGCAAGAGAGTTTCGCGCAAGAGAGTTTCGCGCGAGAGACCGACGCGCAGGAGAGTTCCGCGCAAGAGAGTTTCGCGCAGGAGAGTTCCGCGCAAGAGACCGACGCGCAGGAGAGTTCCGCGCAAGAGA
>CAMGEK010000058.1 GCA_946055105.1 uncultured Clostridia bacterium | reverse complement strand
GGCAGAGCCTGACCGTTTATCGCGATTTCGGATTCCCGATCGACCATAATCAACGGCGGCGATTTCCACGCGAAAACAACGTTACGGCAGAACCTGACTGTTTACCTCGATTTCGGATTCCCGATCGACCATAATCAACGACGGCGATTCCCCCGCCAAAAACAACGTTACGGCAGAACCTGACCCTTTATCGCAATAACGCGGCGTGAAACCGATCGGTTTCACGCCGCGTTCGACAAAATATCATTTTCTAAAAAACCGTTTTCTTTGTTATCTCCAACATTCGACTTGGAGCAAAAAAGCACAGCGATTGCTGTGCTTTTTCGATTTGAATCAATTCAATTACTTGATGATCTTGGAAACAACGCCGGAACCGACCGTTCTGCCGCCCTCACGGATAGCGAAACGAAGTCCTTCTTCGATTGCGACGGGCTTGATCAGCTCGACAGTCAAAGTGACGTGGTCGCCGGGCATAACCATTTCAACGCCTTCGGGCAATTCGATGGAACCGGTAACGTCGGTCGTTCTGATGAAGAACTGAGGACGATAGTGGTTGAAGAACGCCGTATGACGGCCGCCTTCGTCTTTGGTCAGGACGTAAACCTGAGCGGAGAAAGCCGTTGCCGTAGGAACGGTGCCGGGCTTTGCAAGAACCTGTCCTTTCTCGATATCCGTTCTGTTGATACCACGAAGGAGCGCGCCGACGTTATCGCCCGCCATTGCTTCGTCCAACTGCTTGTGGAACATTTCAAGACCGGTGATCGTCGTGGTCTTGGGTTTCTCGATCAATCCGACGATTTCCGCAGGATCGCCGACGTGCGCTACGCCACGCTCAACTCTGCCCGTTGCAACGGTACCGCGACCGGAGATCGTGAATACGTCCTCGACGGGAAGAAGGAAGGGCTTGCTGTCCTCGCGGGTAGGCGTAGGAATATAAGAATCGATGGTATCCATAAGCTCGAGAATGCACTGCGTTTCGGGAGCCGCAAGAACTTCGTCGTTCGCCGCGCCGCTCGTCGCTTTTTCCAAAGCTTTGAGCGCGGAACCTTTGATGATAGGCGTATCGTCGCCGGGGAAATCGTAGGAAGAGAGAAGCTCTCTGATTTCCATTTCGACGAGATCCAACAATTCGGGATCGTCAACCTGATCGCACTTGTTCATGAATACGACGATATAGGGAACGCCGACCTGACGGGCAAGCAGGATGTGCTCGCGGGTCTGGGGCATAGGACCGTCCGTTGCGGCAACGACGAGGATCGCGCCGTCCATCTGAGCGGCACCGGTAATCATGTTCTTGACGTAGTCGGCGTGCCCCGGGCAGTCGACGTGCGCGTAGTGACGCTTGTCCGTTTCATACTCGACGTGAGCGGTATTGATTGTGATACCGCGGGCTCTTTCTTCGGGAGCCTTGTCGATCTCATCGTATCTCATCTTCTGAGCCTGACCTTTGCACGCCATAACCATGGTGATAGCTGCGGTCAAAGTGGTCTTGCCGTGGTCAACGTGTCCGATCGTACCGATGTTGACGTGAGGCTTACTTCTGTCGAATTTCGCTTTAGCCATTTTGAATTCCTCCAAATTTTTTATAAATTTTGATAACTTTTCCGACTCTTTCAAATCGGAGGTGCAGCTATCTATCATTTCCTGATATTAAGCTTACCTATATTATAACTGATACGCTTGATTTTTGCAAATACTTTAAGATATTTTTTTGCGAAAAATTCAAATTTTCCCGTTCTTTTCCGCTGAATTACGGAAAAGAACGAAAATTTCAGTCTTTCTTCGCACGCGAAGAGATAATCTTCTCCGCAATGCTCTTAGGCACTTCGTAATAATGATCGAACTGCATGGTGAACTGTCCTCTGCCCTGCGTTCTCGAACGGAGCTCCGTCGCGTATCCGAACATCTCGGAAAGCGGAATCTCCGCGTCGATCACCTTCGCGCCCGCTCTGTCGTCCGTTCCGAGAATGGTCCCGCGGCGGCCGCTGACGTTGCCCATCAGGTCGCCGAAGTAATCTTCGGGCGTGACGATCTCTACTTTCATGATCGGTTCGAGCAGAACGGGTTTCGCTTTCTCCATGCCGTTTTTGAACGCCATCGAACCCGCGATCTTGAACGCCATTTCGGACGAGTCGACTTCGTGATAGCTTCCGTCGTAAACCTGTACTTTGAAGTCTACCATTTCGTAGCCTGCAAGATACCCGTTCTTCGCCGCCTCCTGAATTCCCTTGTCGATCGCCGGAATATATTCCTTGGGAATCGATCCGCCGACGGTGAGATCTTCAAACGCATATCCTGCGCCCGGCTCCTGCGGAATCAGGTGGATCTTACAGTGACCGTACTGACCTTTACCGCCCGACTGACGCTTGTACATTCCCTCCGCGTCCACCGCGGTACGGAACGTCTCGCGGTATGCAACCTGCGGCGCGCCGACGTTCGCTTCGACGTGGAACTCGCGAAGAAGTCTGTCGACGATAATATCGAGGTGCAATTCGCCCATGCCCGCGATGATCGTCTGCCCCGTCTCCTGATCGGTATACGTCTTGAACGTGGGATCCTCTTCCGCAAGCTTGATGAGCGCCATCGTCATCTTTTCCTGTCCGGCTTTCGTCTTGGGTTCGAGCGAAAGCTGAATGACGGGTTCGGGGAAGGTCATCTGTTCGAGAATGATCGGGTGCTTTTCGTCGCAGAGCGTGTCGCCCGTCGTGGTGTTCTTCAATCCCACGATCGCGCAGATGTCGCCCGAATAAATACAGTCGATGTCCTTTCTCTCGTTGGAGTGCATCTGAACGAGACGCCCGACCCTCTCCTTCTTCCCCTTCGTGGAGTTGTAAACGTAAGACCCCGCTTCGAGCACGCCCGAATATGCGCGGAAATACGCCAACGAACCGACGAACGGGTCGGTCGCGATCTTGAACGCAAGTCCCGCGAAAGGCTCCTCGTCGGAAGTCTTTCTCTCCTCTTCTTCGCCCGTGTCGGGATTGACTCCCTTGACGTGATCGACGTCGAGCGGGCTGGGCAGGAACGCAATGACCGCGTCCAACAGGAACTGCACGCCTTTGTTCTTATAGGAAGAACCGCAGAGCATCGGGATCGCTTCCATTTTCAGGCAACGCTCGCGAAGGCCTGCGAGGATCTCGTCGAACGTCAGATCGCCGTTCTCGAAATACTTTTCCATGAGCTCGTCGTTCGCGGAAGCCGCTTCCTCGACGAGTTTCGCACGGTATTCGTTCGCAATTTCGACCATGTCCTCGGGAATGGGCTCCTTGCGGTAATCCTTTCCGAGGTCGTCGTAATAGACCTCCGCCTCCATACGGATGAGGTCGACGATTCCGCGGAAGTTCTCTTCCTTCCCGATGGGAAGCTCGACGGGCACGGGATTCGCGCCCAATCTCTCGCGGATCATCTTCTCAACGCGGAAGAAATCCGCGCCGTTGATGTCCATTTTGTTGACGTAAGCGATGCGGGGAACCTTATAGGTATCCGCCTGACGCCAGACCGTCTCGGACTGAGGTTCGACGCCGCCCTTCGCGCAGAAGGTTGCGACCGCGCCGTCGAGAACGCGCAGAGAACGCTCAACCTCTACGGTGAAGTCGACGTGTCCCGGCGTATCGATGATGTTGAAACGGTGCTCCTTCCAGATACAGGTCGTCGCCGCGGACGTAATCGTGATCCCGCGCTCCTGCTCCTGCACCATCCAGTCCATCGTAGCCGCGCCTTCGTGCACTTCGCCGATCTTGTGCGTTTTTCCCGTATAGAACAGGATACGCTCGGTCGTCGTCGTCTTTCCGGCGTCGATGTGCGCCATAATACCGAAGTTTCTGGTGTGTTTTAAGTCGTATTCTCTTGCCATACCTTAACTCCTTAGAATCTGAAATGCGCGAACGCCTTGTTCGCCTCAGCCATTCTGTGAGTATCTTCCTTCTTCTTGACGGAACCGCCCGCGTTGTTGTACGCGTCCATGAGTTCCGCGGCAAGTTTTTTGGACATTTCTCTCTCGCTTCTCTTTCTCGTGTTGATAACGATCCAACGGATCGCAAGCGTCTGACGGCGCTCCGGTCTGATTTCGATGGGAACCTGATAGTTCGCACCGCCGACGCGGCGAGCCTTGACTTCGACGACGGGCATGACGTTGTCCATCGCCTGCTTGAAAATCTCCATGGGATCCATGTTCAATTTTTCTCCCATCATCGTAAACGCGTCGTATACGATTCTCTGAGCGACGCTCTTTTCGCCGTCGAGCATGATCTGGTTGATCAGCTTCGTGACCACCTTGCTGCCGTATACGGGATCGGGAAGTACGTCTCTCTTGGGAACTTTACCTCTTCTGGGCATGTGTTTATCCTCCTTTTGAATTTTGTGCGGCCGATTTGTACGGCCGTCGGGCTTATTACCCTTCAGTACAGCTATCGCACGCCGTTCGCTTCGTACCTTTTTGCGTCCGGCAGCGAACCTTCTTCCCCTGCGGGAATACTGCCTACTTCATCGGGACGATTCCGAAATAAGTAGGTGCTTTTCAGTTGCTTTCCGCGCGATTACTTAGGGCGCTTTGCGCCGTACTTGCTGCGCGATTGTTTGCGCTTCGCCACACCGGCGGTATCGAGCGCGCCGCGAATGATGTGGTAACGCACGCCGGGCAGATCTTTGACTCTTCCGCCGCGGATGAGAACGGAGCTGTGCTCCTGCAAATTGTGACCTTCGCCGGGAATGTACACCGTACCTTCCTGCTTGTTGGTCAGGCGTACTCTCGCGATCTTTCTCAAAGCCGAGTTGGGCTTCTTGGGAGAAGTCGTCGTCACCGAAAGGCAAACGCCGCGCTTCTGCGGGCAGTTGTCCAGAATCGGGCTCTTGGACTTGTACGCCTGCTGCTCTCTGCCGTGCTTAATCAACTGATTGATTGTAGGCATTGTGTGCTGACCTCCTTTTTCTTATTTCGGAATATTCTCGAAATTGCCCGTGGCAATTCAAAGAAGCGTGTTTTTCGTCTTTTTGCGAAAAATGCGCGCAAAAAAACGCGCCTATTTACAGGCAAAGGCTATTCTATCAAATTATTTGATATTTGTCAAACGTTTCCGCGAATTTTCCGCAAATTTTTTTCTCTCCGCTTTTTTTTCGCGCCGACGCGATTTTTTCTCGCCTTTCCCTGCGAAAGTATTGACAAAATTTCAAAAAAGATATAATATAAATATGGAAATTCTGGTAAAGGAGAACTATCTTATGAACAAAATGTCCGTGAAAGACGTCAAGGACTTCAAGGGGAAACGCGTGCTCGTCCGTTGCGACTTCAACGTTCCCATGAAAGACGGCGTCATTACCGACGAAAACCGCATCATCGGCGCTCTTCCCACCATCAAATACCTGATGGAGCGGGGCGCGAAAATCGTGCTCTGCTCTCACATGGGCAAGCCTCACTCCATCTTCTCCGACGAAGTGAAACTCAACAAGAAAGACAAGGCGAAGATCGAAAAGGGCGAGACCACCGCAGAGGCGATTATCGAAAAGGCGAAAAAGGACGAGCCTAAAAAGCTCACCCTCGCTCCCGTCGCGAAACGGCTCAACGAATTGCTCGACGGTAAAGTGACGTTCGCTTCCGACGTCGTCGGTCCCGACGCGCAGGCGAAAGTCGCCGCGCTCAAAGACGGCGAATGCGTCCTGCTCGAAAATCTCCGCTTCCATTGGGAAGAAGAGAAAAAGGACCTCGAATTCTGCAAAAAACTCGCCTCCTACTGCGAGATCTACGTCAACGACGCGTTCGGAACGGCGCACCGCTCCCACGCTTCGACTGCCGCAATCGTCGAATACGGGCTCGTCAAAACCGCGGTTTGCGGATTCCTCATCGAAAAAGAACTGTCCGTCATGGCGGATTCGCTCGAACGCCCCGTTCGTCCCTTCGTCGCGATTCTCGGCGGCGCGAAGGTCGCGGACAAGCTCAACGTCATCTCCAACCTGCTTGAAAAGTGCGACACGCTCATCATCGGCGGCGGCATGGCTTACACCTTCCTGAAAGCGCAGGGCGGTTCGGTCGGAACCTCGCTCGTCGACGACGAAAAGCTCGACTACTGCAAAGACATGATCGCGAAAGCAAAAACTCTGGGCAAGGAATTGCTTCTTCCCGTCGACACCGTCGTCTGCAAGAGCTTCCCCGATCCCATCGACGCAAAGGTGGAGACCGCAACCGTTCCTTCCATGGAGATCCCCGCGGATATGATGGGGCTCGACATCGGCGAAAAGACGAGAGCGGCGTTTGCGGAAAAGATCAAGAGCGCGAAGACGGTCATCTGGAACGGCCCCATGGGCGTATTTGAAAATCCCACGCTCGCGGCGGGTACGATCGCGGTCGCGCAGGCGATGGCGGACGCGAAGGGCGCTACGACGATCGTCGGCGGCGGCGACTCTGCGGCGGCTTGCACGCAGCTCGGATTCGCGGACAAGATTACGCATATCTCCACGGGCGGCGGCGCTTCCCTCGAACTGTTTGAAGGCAAAGTCCTGCCCGGCATCGCTTGCCTGAACGACAAGAACTGAACGGTTTTTTCCCTCCCCGTCTGAAATGGCGGGGAATTTTTTGCGATTGCGTTGCCAACGCCGCAAAAATGTGTTATAATAATACGGAAAGTAATTTACAAGGAGTTATATTTTATGAGAAAGCCTATCATTGCAGGCAACTGGAAGATGAACAACACGGCGAGCGCGGGCGTCGCGCTCGTGAACGAGCTGAAACCGCTCGTCGAAAACGCGAACTGCGACGTCGCGGTCTGCGTTCCCGCCATCGATATTCCCGCCGTCGCGGAAGCGCTGAAAGGGAGCAATATCGCGCTGGGCGCGCAGAACGTACACTTTGAAGCGAAGGGCGCGTTCACGGGCGAGATCTCCGCGGACATGCTCAAAGAATACGGCGTGAAATACGTCATCATCGGGCACAGCGAGCGCAGACAGTATTTCGGCGAGACGGACGAGACGGTGAACAAGCGCACGCTCGCCGCGCTCGACGCAGGGCTCGTTCCCATCGTCTGCATCGGCGAAAGCCTCGAAGAGCGCGAAACGGGCAAGACGGAGGACGTGCTCGCAAAGCAGATCCGCGAAGGATTGAAGGGCATCGACGACGTTTCTAAAATCGTCATCGCATACGAGCCGATCTGGGCGATCGGAACGGGCAAGACCGCGACTGCGGAACAGGCGAACGAGACGATCGCGTTCATTCGCAAGACGTGCGGCGAAGTTTTCTGCCCCAAGTGCGCGGAAAAAGTACGCATTCAGTACGGTGGATCTATGAACGCGAAGAACTGCAAGGAACTCATGGCGATGCCCGAAATCGACGGCGGGCTCATCGGCGGCGCGTCTCTGAAGGCACCCGATTTTGCGACGATCGTCAACTATGATAAATAAAGGAGCAAGCATGAAAAAGACACCCTACGCAATCGTCATCATGGACGGTTACGGGCTCAATCCCGACCAAAACGGAAACGCCATTTTTATGGACGGAAGCAAAAACGTGACCGAACTCCGCAGGGAATATCCCTCCGCGACTTTGGGCGCGAGCGGTCTTTCCGTCGGACTTCCGGACGGACAGATGGGCAATTCCGAAGTCGGACATCTGAATATCGGCGCGGGACGGATCGTCTATCAGGATCTGACGAAGATCACGAAATCCATTCAGGACGGCGACTTCTTTGAAAACCCCGCCCTCGTCGCGGCGATGGACAACTGCGTACAAAACGGCAAAAAACTGCACTTGTGGGGGCTGCTGTCGGACGGCGGCGTTCACAGTCATATCACCCACCTCTTCGCCCTGCTCGAAATGGCGAAAAAGCGCGGCGTTCCGCAGACTTACGTTCATTGTTTCATGGACGGGAGAGACGTCTCCCCCACTTCCGGCGTTCAATTCGTGAAACGGCTGCAAGAGGAAACGGAGAAGCTCGGATACGGTAAAATCGCCTCTCTCTGCGGCAGATATTACGCAATGGATCGCGACAACAACTGGGATCGCGAAGAAAAAGCGTACGACATGCTCACGATCGGGAACGGCGTACAGGCGGCCGATCCCGTCAAGGCGTTGGAAGATTCTTACGCGCAGGGCGTGACGGACGAATTCGTGCGCCCGACCAACGTGACGGAGAACGGAAAACCCGTCGCGCTGGTCGAAGAGGGCGATTCGGTCATCTTCTTCAATTTCCGCCCCGACCGCGCGCGTCAGATCACCCGCGCGTTTTCGCAGGAATCGTTCGTGGTCCCCAAAGGAACGGCGTTCGAGCGCAAAACGGGATTCCTTCACCCCGTTTACGTCTGCTTCACCGTGTACGACGCGGCGTTCAAAGGCGTGGAGATCGCGTTCCCCAAGCAGAGCATGAAGAATACGCTGGGCGAATACCTCGCGTCTCTCGGTAAAAAACAGCTTCGGATCGCCGAAACGGAGAAATACGCGCACGTCACGTTCTTCTTTAACGGCGGCGTGGAAGCGCCCAACGAAAACGAAGTGCGCGTTCTCGTCAACTCCCCCAAAGTCGCGACGTACGACTTACAGCCGGAGATGTCCGCTTACGAAGTGACGGACAAGGTGCTCGAACAGCTCGACAGCGGCGAATACGACGTCATGATTCTCAACTTCGCAAACTGCGACATGGTAGGGCATACGGGCGTCATTCCCGCGGCGGTAAAAGCCGTTCACACCGTGGACGAGTGCGTGAAAAAAGTCATGGACAAGATTCTTTCGATGGGCGGAAGCGCGCTTCTGACCGCCGACCACGGAAACGCCGACAAGATGCTGGATACGGACGGCTCGCCTTTTACGGCGCATACGACCTATCCCGTCCCCGTCGTTCTCGTCTCCGAACAGTTCAGAAACGCGAAATTGCGCGACGGGATTCTCGCCGACCTCGCACCTACCCTGCTCGACGTAATGCGACTG
>CAMGEK010000057.1 GCA_946055105.1 uncultured Clostridia bacterium | reverse complement strand
CGAATGTTATTCCATCATGATGTTTATGCCGAGTACGCCGACGGTGGCGGTCGGACTGTATCAGGTTTCGCTAAGCATCACGCGTTTCGGAAAACCGCTGTATTACGCGGGTCTGGTCATCGCGACGGTGCCGCTCGTTATCGTGTACGGTCTCATGGCGGGCAATATGATGAAGAACCTTACGATTGGCGGATTAAAAGGTTAATCGACAAAACGGATAAAAAATATAGGATAAAAGGAGAAAAAAATCATGAAAAAATGGGCTGTTTTACCTTTGGCTGTCGTTATGACGGGTACGACGTTCTTAGGAGCGTGCAGTTCGTCGGGCGGATCGGACGGAGAGCAAAGTCTCGATATCTATTGCCTTTATAAAGGGTATCAGGATGAATGGCTGACTTCGACGATCGAATTGTTCAAGCAGCAGGACTGGGTAAAAGAAAAATATCCCGAACTGAAAGTAACCTATACGTCGGACGGCGTACAGGCGATGGCGATGCAAAAGCTTTCGCAGGGCGCGTCGATGAATAAATTCGATCTGATGTTCAGCGTTTTGCTCACGGATTTTGCAGGCAACAGCTCGTTGATCGCCGATCTCACCGACAGCGTATACCTTGCCGAAGTTCCCGGAGAACCGGGCGTCAAGGTCATAGACAAGATCCCCGATTATATGCTTGACGCAATGGCGTACGAGGGCGCGTCGGCGCGTGAGGACGGCTACGATACCTATTACAATACCTGCTATATCGAAGGCGCTTACGGACTTATGTACAACGCGGATATTTTAAGACAGTTGCAAAAAGAGGTTCCCGTAACGAGCGACGAATTTATCGAGCTTTGCAAATACATCATGAACAACGGCTATTCGTATACGGTGGACGGCAAAACGGAAACCTCTTACGCGAGCATCATGAACGCCTCCGAAAACAATTATTGGCAAACTTCTTTCGAGCTTTGGTGGGCGCAATACGAGGGATACGACGAATTCGTTAATTTCTATAAAGGAATCAAGGGCGACGAACGGTCCAACGAAGTATTGCAACAAAAGGGACGTTTGCGCTCTTTGGAGACGATAGAACGTCTGTTCGGCGAGGATTGGACGAAAACGGACGGCACGAAGATGACCGGATACGGCTATGAAAGCTCGAACGCGATTGACTATATCGTATGTCAGACGAACTTCCTTTCGGGCAACGGCGTGTTCCATTATAACGGAGACTATTTCGCAATGGAAATGTCGAAGACGATGGAATCGTTGAAACAGAAAGGGATCGATTACGATATCAAATACATGAAGATGCCCGTCATCAGCTCTATCGTCGAAAAGCTCTCCTATCGAAACGGCTCTGATTATATGTCCGACGAGACGCTTCAACAGATCATCCGCGAAATCGACAACGACGTGCTTTACGAAGATTCCACGGCGAAAACGAACGGCGTGAGCGCAGAGGACTTTGCCGTCATCGCAGAGGCGCGGCGGATTCCCGTGCGTAACTCGGGCGTTACGCAGTCGACGGCGGTTCCCTCGTATTCTCCTTCCAAAGAAGTGGCGTTCGACTTTTTACGGTTCATGTATACGGATATTGCGATCAAAAACTTCTATCAATCGGGCGAAGGAATTATGTTCCCCGTGAATTACGACGTGCGTCAGGACGCCGGGATCTACAATAATCTGAATAAAATTCAGAAATCCAAGCTGGATCTGATCGCGGGAACGGCGAACTATCCTTCTCATCGGTTGCCCACCGCGGAATCGTTCCCTCTCGGCAAGGCGGGACTTGCGCCTCTGACGACGTTTACCCAGAATTTCGAGGTCGCGTTTACCGTTGCCAAGGATCAAAGAACGACGGCGGAAATGATTTATCGGGACGAGATCGATTATTGGAACGCGGATACCTGGTTGCAGTTGGTTTCCCGTGCGGGTTATTAAAAAATTCGGCAAGGAGGTTATTTGCCCATGAGACAAAACGTAAAAAAGTGTTTGCTGATTCCCTTGGCGCTGGCGGTGTCCTTCAACGCCGTGTTGGCAGGGTGCGGCGAAGAGGGCGGAGGGGTGTCGATCGACGACGTGGAATTCTGGTCGTGCTATGCGACGACGAAAGTTTTACAGGATCGGTTGGACTTGTACGACGCGGATAAGCAGGAGGCGGTCGTTTCCCTCAGCGCAGTCCGCGGCGAAAAGGAAGCGGCGCAACTCATTATGACGACTTCCGATACGGCGGTAAAATCGTACGAAGTTTCCGTATCCGATCTTTCCGACGGTACGCATACGTTTTCCGCGAAAAATATCGTAGTTTACCACGAGAAATATATGGAGCTTACGGGACCGAACGAGTATTATACCGACCCCGGTTATTATCCCGACTGTCTCGTTCCGTTTGAGAACGTGAAGTCGGTGGGGGAGAACGTCATTCCCGCAAACAGCAATCAGGGACTGTATATCCGCTTCGATATTCCTCAGGATCAGGCGCCCGGCGTTTACGTCGGGCAGATGACCGTTACGATCGGCGACGGCGTCAAGACGATTCCCGTAACGTTGACGGTCGAACAGGCGGCGATTACGGAGAAAACGCACGTTATGTCGCTCTTCCCGAACATGTGGTATCTGGACAGAGGCGAGTTGGATACGACTTCGGAAATGTTGGAGAAGTATAACGAATATCTGATCGACTACCGTCTGGGCTGCGGCCCGCTGATGGTGAAGGGCTATTCTTCGGAAGAGGAACTGCAACGCTATGCGGAGCTTGCCTGCGAATACGTGCAGATTCCGGGGTGCGTCAATTATTCGATCGATAAGACGATCGGCGCCGTGAAAGAATCCGTCCTGCGCGAAAACGTGGATTTCGATTTCGATTCCATTCCCGATGGCGATTGGGCGATTTCGGGATCGGATCGCGTCGCAGAATACGTCTACGTTCCGGGCGAATTATACAAAAGATTGAAGCCGATCGCATACGAAGGGCTGAAACAAGGCGTAGACCCGTTTGCGAAAGCGATCATTTTCGGCTACGACGAGCCGAACGGCACGAAAGGCTGGAAAATTCAGTTATCGTCCACAATCGTACGGCAGGAAAAGGAAAAGCTTGCCGAGGAACTGAGAAACGACGCTTCGGTCGCCGACGCAGCTTTGCGGAATCAGATCGTGGAGAGCTTATTGGCGATGCCGCACATTGTATCCGCGTCCACCTGGTTTGACGAATTGGATCTTGAAACGGCAGATTACGTCTATTGTCCGTATTTCAGTACGTTGGACGCTTCGTCTCAGAGGGAGAAATACAGATTGTCGGAGGACAACGATCTGTGGTGGTACGGCTGTTGTTCGCCCGATTATCCCTATCCGACCTATCACATGGACGATACCTTGCTGTCCGCGCGGTTGGAATCGTGGATGAAAGCGGATTACAACATTCAGGGCAACCTGTATTGGGCGACGGATTATTGGTATTACCAGCAATCCTCCACGGATAAGTCGGGCTATCTGGAAGATTACTACGATTATCCGATCCGTTCGACGAATACGGCGGGCGAGGGCTTCCTCTTGTATCCCGGCAAACAATACGGAATCGACGGACCTCTTCCGTCGTTGCGTCTGGAAGCGATCCGCGACGGCTTGGAAGAGTACGAGATCATGTATCATCTGGATCAAGCGTATGACGAGCTCAACGCTAAGCTCGGCACGGATTACGATAAGAGCGAGATCATCCGCCGTATCGGCGGTACGATGTATTCGGGAACGCGCGTGACTACGAACGACGCGACGTTTGCAAATGCGAGAGCTCAGCTCGTCGCGCTTGCGAACCTCGCTTTGAGCGACGCGCAGGCGTTGATTACGGGCGTTCGCGACGAGGCGGATTCGATTGCGTTCGATATTTACGTCAACGACGGCTACGAACTGACCGCGGGAGCAAATCACAGAGTGACCTCGCAACAACTTGACGGCGGAAAATTATACACCGTAAAACTGAAAATCGGAGACGCGGATTCGTTCAGTATCAGCGTTGCGATCAACGGAAAGACGTATTCGTTCGCGATGGAGACGGATTCTTCGGCGACGACGTACAATGCGGAGTATCTGCTCAGCAAACTTTCTGCATATAAGACGCCTTGCACGCTTTCGCTTGTGGACGCGATCGGAGAGGGTACGACGGGCAAATACGTGAAGATGAATTTCACGACGAAAGCGACGGATACGCAACACATGGTCGTTCTGAAAGACGACGCAACGATCAAAAAGATCGGATCGACTACGGATAAACTCGTATTGCGTTTCTATAACGATCAATCTACGGAGGTACGTTTCCGTCTTGCGTTTGAATACGGCAGCGACGCGGGAATTTACTCAACGTACACGGATATTTATCTGACTCCGGGAATCAACACGATCGTCATAGAAAACCTGTACGGCGTGAAATGGTCGAAGATGAAATACATCAACAGTATCCGATTCACGATCGGACAGACGGGCGACGATCCCTTCGGCGGCGTGTATCTCGTGGATATGACGATTTATAATAAGTAAGGAGAAAAAAAGTATGAAAAAACAAATATTCGCAACGGCTTTAAGCTCCTTATTGTTACTGTCGGCGTTATCGGTATCCTCATGCGATAACGCGGAAGACGAGGCAACGCAGGCAAAGAATCCGAATGAAGGGAATCCCGACCTCGTATTGCTCAACGGCTTTGAAAGCTTTGAACAGGATTTTCAGATTTTGAAACTTGTCAATAAATTCGGTCAGGTAAACGTGAACGAAGAGGCGGAGTACGTCAAATCCGGGAAATCGTCGGCGCAACTTCGTCCGTTGGGCTTCGGCACTTCAACGGCGGAACCGTACCTTGTCCTGCCTACGTATTCCACGCGGTTTGAATTCGGCTACGGCGATTTCACGAACGTGCAGAAAATCACGTTCAGCGTCTATAACGCGGAATCGGAGCCGCTGGAAATGGGCGTGGGACTTACGACGGGCGCGATCGCGTCGCTTACGAACCGCTTGCCGGTCGTAACAAAGACCTCGACGGAGTATTTCACGTTGCAAAGCGGCTGGAACGAGGTGGAGTGGATTTTCGATCCCGCTGTCATGAGCATGCAGAACGATTTTGATTTAACGGCGGTACAGGGCGTATATTTAAGCTTCGAGGGACTGCGTTCCTTTGAGATGGACGTCGCGCCCACGCTGTATCTCGACGACGTGTATCTCCATTACGGCGCGCCGAAATCCACGACGCTCGATCTGAAACTCAAAAGCGACGCGGAAAACGGGGTATGGGAAATCCTCGATTTCGAGAATTTCTCTCAGACCTATGCGTATTGGCTGAACGCGCCCACGACGCATTTCCCGACGGCGAAGATCGTAACGGCGTCGTCGGCGGGGATCATTGCGGATACGAACAACCTGTTGGAAGTGACGGTAAGACCTTCGTTCGGTCAACCCGGTTATTCGTATCTGTATCTGAACGGCGCGCCGTTCAAGAAAGCGCTTGCGGCGATCGGCGAGGATATTAAAAACAACCCGCAGAACTATGTGATCAAGATGGAAGTATTCAACGCGTCGGAAGTAGCGTTGACGACGGAGGGCGAGGAGAACGTTTTGTCGGTTGGTTTCGGCGTAGGCGATAGCTGGGCGATGACGCATACGGTTTCCAATCTTGCGTCCGGTTGTCGGAAAACGTTCGAGGCGAACTGTGCGAAAATCCTGACGAAGAGCGGAACGTTGTTCGTCGAAGATCCGTCGAACGTCAGAATCATGTTCCCTCTGTATACGACGGATACGGATAAGCGGGACAGAACGTACTATTTCGATAATATTCGGATAGAAAAAGTACAGGAGGTAACGACGTAATGAAGAAGAAATTATATCTTGTGCTCGTTTGCGCGGCGCTTTCTCTCACCTGTTTCCTGTTCGGCTGTGAAAAAGGAAGCTCGTCGTCCGAATCGGGGAATCTCGTCGGCTACGTCGACGAGACGGCGACCGTCGCCTACGGCTCGGCATACGTATTGGAAACGACCGTGCGCGACGACGTCGGCACGATTTACGAAGCGACGTATACCGTTAAAGATTCGAGCGGCGCACAGGTTGAAGTCGAACGCGGCAAATTCCTTGCGCTGGATAAGAGCGGCTATACGGTTACATACGTCGTGACGACGCCGAAATCCACCTATACGCGTACGGTAACGCTCACCGTAGTCAACGGCTACGCGCCCGCGATCGAAATGACCGAAACGAAGACGGTATATATGTTCGGCGAAAGCTTCACCGTGCCCGCAATCAGCGTTTACGATTATTTCGACGGCGAGATTACGGAATATACGGTCGAGTTTTTCAGAAAGACGGAAACCTCCGACGAAAAATACGATTACGAATATTCCCCCGATACCCTGTTTCAGCTCACGAAATCGGGCGATCATTACATGAAAGTGACTGCGCGGAACAGCGCCGGAAAGGTAGCGGAAGCGCGCAAAGAATTTCTCGTACGCGATGAAATGCTCCCGGGCGAATACGACTGTTTCAGCGATATCGGTTGCCTGAGCACGACCACCAATATGGCGGCGGTCAGCGCAAGGAATTGGCACGAAACGTACAAGGGCAGACAGGGCGTATTGTCCTTTAACGTCAGTGATACCAAGGACGCGTTTAGAATGATGATCCACGCCGACGCAAAGGCGGATCAGAGCGCGTACGAGGATTACGAATATCTCGCCGTAACGATGTATATCGAAGCGGAAGAGGGCGCGATTACGGATTTGCGGCTTTTCCCGGCCGACGTGGGCGACTTTAAGTTGGAGGATATCGCCTATAATTGTTGGAAGACCTACTATTTCCCGAATAAGCTCAGTTGGGCTGTCAAATCCATGAACATGTGCGGAGCGACGGTATCGCCTGCGACGGTCTATATCGACGGAATCTTCTTCGGGAACTCGGTCGATCTTAGCGGCGAAATCACGGAAGAAAACGACCTTGTAACCATAGATTACGGCGCGGACGGCGTAACGATGGACTACGCGGTGTATTTCGGCAACGAACTGATTTCCGCGAGCGGCAACACGTTCACGCCGAGCTATTACGGCGAATATACGATCTATCCGACCGTTCTTACGCCGATCGACAGAATCTATACGGGAAGCGCGATTACCTACGCGGTGACGGGTGCGGAACTGCGCTTTAACGCATACGACGAAACCGTCGAGAATGAAACGACGAGTTACGTTGCGCCCGAAGCGACGGTATACGGCGCGAACGACGAGGAACTGACGGGCTTTACGATCACTTATCAGCTGTCCTTTACGGACTATGCCGGCAATACGGTGCGGAACGGTACGTTCGACGCGTCAAAGAAGGGGGTATATACCTACTTCTTTACGGCGGAAAAGGACGGCAGAAAGGTCCTCGGCGAAGCGAGCGTGAAGACGGGTTCGTATCTGGAAGGCGAGGTGTTTAACGTATCCGACACCGACGCGACGCTCAGAACGGGCGCGCTCGGCACGACGGGCGACGTTACGGTCGTCGACGGTGAAGAGATCGACGCGGCATACGCGGCGAACAGGTATTTGAGTTTTGCCTGCGCGGCGGATCAAACGTACGTCAACTTCGCGCCCTCTGCAAAGCTCGATGCGGTCATGAGCGCGTACGACGAGATCAGAATGAGCGTATATCCCAAGGTAACGCCGACAGACGGCGCGACGACGCCTGAGATAAAGCTCACGTTTTTGGGAACGGCGTTCACGCTGACGGCGAATACGATGAACGAGATCAGCGTGTCTCTTCTGACGCCGGAGGCGGTTTCGGAATACGCGAAACTCGGAAAGACCGCTACGGCGACCGCCTATGCGCTCCTCTTGGAGACGACGGTTTCGGACTGCGATTCGTTCACGCTGTATGTAGGCGACGTGACCGCGGCGACGGGTTCCTTATCCGAAGTCAAACTTCTGTCGGTGGAGTCGGCGAATGATATGCCCCGCTTCGGAGCGGATTGGGTATATCGTGAAAAGTCCTATTTCGACGCCTACACAATCGCGGGCGACTATACGGGCGGAGCTGCGACGAAATACAATCAAACAGACGTCTCCGTGCGTCTCGATATGACGAAAGACGAGCTTGCGCTCTTCAAGAGCAAGTACAACGCGGTGAAATTCAATCTGATGCTGTTCCACAGCTCACTGAATCCGGCGAGCGAAGTCAACTTCACGAATTTCGCGCTCGTCACGTACACGCAAGCGGTCTGGAACTTCAACACCTGGTACGAGATCACCGTCGGGATCGACGACGTCATCGCGGCGATGTCGGGCGACGAGCTGAAACTCGTCGTCGGCGCGGCAAAAATAGGCGCGTCGCCCACCTTCTGTTTCGGCGATATCGAATTGGCCAACGTAACCGATACCTTTGATCCCGTATTAGTCACGCCAAGCGCAGAGTGTGCGTCGTATTTTACGAACAGCAAATCGACGGATTCGTTGAATTCTCCCGTTTCGGGAACGTACAACGAAACGTTGGGACAAATCGCTCTTCCCTATGACGGCAATCCGGGCGCGGCAAACGCAATCTTCTTATCGTTGAATCAATCTGCAGAGGAACTGCAAGCGATCAGCGAGCGGTACGGCTATACGCAAATCAAATTCACGTTCAGAGTCAATGCGGCGGAGACGAACACCTCGGGTAAGATCACGTTCAGCGGTCTGTTCGGCACGCAGAAGTTTGCAGGGAGCGCAACGGACGGTTACCTGAACTACCGTGAGAACTACGAGTTTACGGTCAGCGTTGACGACGTGGTCGCCGCGATGAACGCCTGCACGTTGAAGCAAAACACGTTTCTTTTAATGCAGGTTGATGAAAGAACAGGCGGCTCGCCCACGGGCTTCTCTTTCGGAACCGTCGAGTTTGTTTCGTAAGGAAACAGGAAAAACGGCCTGAAAAGGTTGAAAAAATAGGAGGATAGAAGAATGATAACAAAGAAGGAACAAACACGCAAATCGTACCTTTCGCCAAAGATAAATTTGGTTCTCTTTGAGCAGATCGGTATTTTAGCCAGTGGAG
>CAMGEK010000056.1 GCA_946055105.1 uncultured Clostridia bacterium | reverse complement strand
TCCGCGCCCCGACCGACGGTTTTACGAAAACTGCAAAAGTCCGACCGCTCGTTTCAGCGGCGGGCTTTTTTGTTCCTCGGACTCCGCGCCCCGACCGACGGTTTTACGAAAACTGCAAAAGTCCGACCGCTCGTTTCGGCGGCGGACTTTTTTGCTTCTCGGGCTCTGCCCCCCCCGACCGACGGTTTGTTTGTCTCTTACGCGCGCAAAGGCGGTCGGACGGGCGAAAAGGAGAACTATTCGTTTTGCTTATACTTTATATTAAAAATCGGAATAAGCGCGGGCGGGAAAAGCGTTTGACGGAACGGAGCCGAACGTATATACTATAATACAACTCACCGTTTCCGACGGAGGGAAACGGCGTTATGGGAGAGAAGCATTATGTTATTGGAAGGCGAATTCAGAAACCCGTCCGGCTGTGCGATTTCGGGCGTGATCGACCGAAGCGGAAAGCGCATGAGCGGCGAATGTATGATCACCTCGATCGCCACGATGCACGACAGAAGCAACGGCTTGGGCGGCGGGTTCGCGGGGTACGGAATCTATCCCGAATTTAAGGATTACTACGCGTTTCATCTGTTTTATAACGACGTACTTTCCAAAAAAGAGACGGAGGACTATCTGCAACAGCATTTCGATATTGCGTTTCAGTCCGCGATTCCGACGCGAAAGACGGAGAGCATCACCGAAGCTCCCATCATCTTCCGCTATTTCGTACTGCCTTCCGCGCGCAAGCTGGAAATGCGTAAGCTGGACGAAGAGGAGTACGTCGTGCGTTGCGTCAACCATATCAATATGACGATTAAGGGCGCGTTCGTGTTCTCCTGCGGAAAAAACATGGGAATTTTCAAGGCGGTCGGCTATCCCGAGGACGTGGGCAGGTTTTACCGTCTGGACGAGTACGAAGGGTATTCCTGGACGTGTCACGGCAGATACCCGACGAACACGCCCGGCTGGTGGGGCGGCGCGCACCCGTTCGGACTGCTCGATTATTCCATCGTGCATAACGGCGAGATCTCGTCGTACGACGCGAACAGACGGTATATCGAAATGTTCGGGTATAAGTGTACCTTACAGACGGATACGGAAGTCATCACCTATATCGTCGATTTTCTGCTCCGCAAAAAGGGGCTCACGCTGAAAGAGGTCGCAAAGGTCATTTCGGCGTCTTTCTGGTCCACGATCGAGGGGAAGAGCGAGGAGGAGAAGACGCAGGATACGCTGTTGAGAAAGATGTTCCCGTCGCTTCTGATCACAGGACCTTTTTCGATCATCTTCGGCTATACGGGCGGACTGATGGCGCTCAACGACCGTCTGAAACTGCGTTCGATGGTCGTTGCGGAGCGCGGCGACAAAGCGTATATCGCGAGCGAGGAATGCGCGATCCGCGTGATCGAGCCGGAGCTGGATTACGTCCGCGCGCCGCGCGGCGGCGAACCCGTGATCTTTGAACTCAACGGAGGCGTGCAATGAGCGACATGTTGTTTATGTATCCCGAATACGAAGTCGTCCGCGATTCCGACAGATGTATCGGCTGCCGCGTCTGCGAACGGCAGTGCGCGAACGAAGTGCACTATCACGACGAAGAGACGGGCAAAATGCTCGCGGACAGCACGAAGTGCGTGAACTGTCACCGTTGCGTCTGTCTCTGTCCCACGCACGCTCTGAAAATCAAAAAATCGGAGGACACCTATAAGCTCAACGCGAATTGGGACGGTCAGACGATCAACGAGGTTTACCGTCAGGCGGGATCGGGCGGCGTATTGCTCTCGTCCATGGGCAACCCCAAGCCGTACCCCGTATATTGGGATAAACTGCTCGTAAACGCTTCACAGGTGACGAACCCGTCCATCGATCCGTTGCGCGAACCGATGGAGACGGCGGTGTTCCTCGGCAAAAAGACGGCGAAAGTCGAACGCGACGAAAACGGGAAGCTCAAAGACACGATGTCTCCCCAGCTCAAACTCAGCATGCCCGTCATGTTCTCCGCGATGAGTTACGGCTCCATCTCCTATAACGCGCACGAATCGCTCGCGCGCGCCGCGGAGGAGCTCGGCATCTTTTACAATACGGGCGAGGGCGGTCTGCACAAGGACTTCTACCGTTACGGAAAAAACACCATCGTACAGGTGGCGAGCGGGAGATTCGGCGTATTCAAGGACTATCTGGAAGCGGCGGCGGCGATCGAGATCAAGATGGGGCAGGGCGCGAAGCCGGGCATCGGCGGACACCTTCCCGGCGCGAAGATCACGGACGCCGTGTCCAACACGCGTATGATTCCGAAGGGCGTGGACGTGATCTCTCCCGCGCCTCATCACGATATCTATTCCATCGAGGATCTGCGCCAGCTGATCTATTCGCTGAAAGAGGCGACGGCGTATAAAAAGCCCGTCATCGTCAAGATCGCCGCGGTGCACAACGTGGCGGCGATCGCGAGCGGAATCGCGCGGAGCGGCGCGGACGTCATCGCGATTGACGGCTATCGCGGCGGCACGGGCGCGGCGCCCACGCGCATTCGCGACAACGTGGGGATTCCCATCGAGCTCGCGCTCGCTGCGGTCGATCAACGCCTGCGCGAAGAGGGAATCCGCGACAACGTGTCCGTCGTCGTTGCAGGTTCGGTGCGTTCGAGCGCCGATCTGTTGAAAGCGATCGCGCTCGGCGCGGACGCGTGCTATATCGGAACGGCGGCTCTGCTCGCGCTCGGCTGTCATCTCTGCCGCAGCTGTCATACGGGCAAGTGCAATTGGGGCATCGCGACGCAGGTTCCCGAACTCGTCAAGCGGCTGAATCCCGAAGTCGGATACAAACGGCTCGTCAATCTCATGCACGCCTGGAATCACGAATTGCAGGAGATGATGGGCGGCATGGGCATCAACTCGATCGAGGCGCTCCGCGGAAACAGGCTCATGCTTCGGGGACTCGGTATGACGGAAAAAGAATTGGAGATTCTCGGCGTGCGCCATGCGGGCGAATGACGGGGCGCGACGGAAAGGGAGGAGCAAAGCTATGAAACGGATTTACGTCAACGAAGAGTGGTGTCTCGGGTGTCGGCTCTGCGAATACGAATGCGCGTACGCCAACTCCGGGATCTCGGACATGGTCAAGGCGTTGAAAGGAAAGACCATTCATCCCCGCATCCGCGTAGAGGACGGCGACGGCGTGCATTTTGCGGTGAATTGCCGTCATTGCACGGAGGCGATCTGCGTCAAGAGCTGTATTGCGGGCGCGCTTTCGCGCGACGGGAACGGAACGGTCGTGATCGATCGGGAGAAGTGCGTCGGGTGTTTCACCTGCGTCACGGTGTGCCCGTTCGGGGCGATCATGCCCGCGGCGGACGGAAAGGCGGCGCAGAAATGCGCGCTTTGCACGGACAACGTCAAGAACGGCGTGCCGAACTGCGTGACCTATTGCCCGAACCGCGCGATCGTGTTCGAGGAACGGTAATTCCGCCGCGCTTGCGCCCGACGGAGGGAAGGAGGAACAGAACAGCATGAAAAAATACGTCATTATCGGCAATTCCGTAGCCGCAACGCACGCGATCGAGGGAATCCGCTCGGTCGACGGCGCGGGGAAGATTACCGTCGTGTCGGACGAACCGCACGCGGCGTACGGACGACCGCTCATTTCCTATTATTTATACGGCAGAATCGCGCGCGACAAAATGGATTATCGCAGCGAAGCGTTCTACGAGCGCAATCAAGTCGATCTGAAACTCGGCAGAAGAGCGGAGAAGATCGATCCGACCGCAAAGACCGTTCTGCTCGACGACGGGGAGACGCTATCGTACGACAGACTGCTCGTGGCGACGGGCTCCCGTCCGTTTCTTCCGCCGATGGAGGGGTTGGACGGCGTGAAGGATCGGTTCACTTTCATGACGCTCGACGACGCGCTCTCGCTCGAACGCGCGCTTTCGCCCGAAAAGGACGTTTTGATCGTGGGCGCGGGGCTGATCGGGCTCAAATGCGCGGAGGGGGTTTTCGACCGCGTGAAGTCTGTGACCGTCGTCGATCTGGCGGACAGGATACTGCCGAGCATTCTCGACGGCGAGGGCTCTGCGTTCGTGAAAGAATTTCTCGAAAAGAAGGGCGTACGGTTCTTGCTCGGCGACAGCGTCGCGAAGTTCGACGGCGGTACGGCGACTCTGAAAAGCGGAAAGACGGTTGCGTTCGATCTCGTCGTGGTGGCGGTCGGCGTGCGTCCGAACGTGGAGCTCGTCAAAGAGGCGGGCGGCGCGGTCAACCGCGGGATCGTGACGGATTCGGGACAGCGGACGTCGCTACCCGACGTGTATGCGGCGGGGGATAACTGCGAGAGTTACGACGTCACCGCAAAACAGAGCAGGATTCTCGCGATTCTGCCCAACGCGGCGTTGCAGGGCGAGTGCGCGGGCGTGAACATGGCGGGCGGAAAGCGTGATTTTCTCAACGCCGCGCCCGTGAACGCCATCGGATTTTTCGACCTTCACGTCGCCACGGCGGGCAGTTACGAGGGCGAATGTTACGAGGAGCGCACGGAGACGTCGTACAAGAAACTGTTCTATAAAGACAACATGTTGAAGGGCTTTATCCTCATCGGAAATATCGAGCGGGCGGGGATTTACACGTCGCTCATCCGGAACATGGTGCCGCTCGACAGCGTAGATTTCGATCTTCTGAAAAGATCGCCCGCGCTCATGGCGTTCTCGCGGGAAGCGCGGCGCGACAAACTCGCAAGGAGGCAGTAAAGATGAAAATTCAGGCGGGAGAATCGCTCAATTATGCGGATCTGAACGAAATCATCCGTTCATCCGTAGATCGGGAAGTGCAGATCGAAGGTTGCGTCGGACAGCGTTATATCGGCGCGGGACTTGCGGGCAGGAAGATCAGAATCAAGGGAACGCCCGGAAACGCGCTGGGCGCATACCTCGACGGGAGCGAGATCTTCGTAGACGGCAACGCGCAGGACGCGATCGGCGACACGATGAACGCGGGGAAGATCGTCGTCAAGGGCAACGCGGGCGACGCGGTCGGCTACGCGATGCGCGGCGGGAAAATCTTTATCCGCGGTGACGCGGGCTATCGCGTGGGGATTCACATGAAGGCGTACAAGGAGCACCGTCCCGTCATCGTCGTGGGCGGGATCGTCGGTTCGTTTCTGGGCGAATATCAGGCGGGCGGAATCATCGTCGTGCTCGATCTTGAAAAAAATCCGCTCGGCATCGTCGGAAACTTCTGCGGAACGGGCATGCACGGCGGGGAGATGTATCTCCGTTGCGATCGGCTTCCCGCGCTCCCCGCGCAGGTGCGCGCGGAACGCGTCGAGCGCGTTACGGAGGGGGAGATTTTCACCGTGTTGAAAGAGTATTGCGACACGTTCTCTCTCGATCTCGAACGCGTTCTGTCGGAGGGATTCTACCGTCTGACGCCGAATACGGATAATCCGTACCGTCAGATGTACACCGCAAATTGAACGGAATACGCAAACGGGCGGCTCTTCGGGAGCCGCCTTTTCCTTTACGAAAAAGTTCTTTGCGTCGCGTCTCTGCGCAACGCGAAACCGCCGCGGACGAAAGGCCCCCGAAAAGATATTTTCGGAAAAATCGGGGCGCGGTACGACGGAGGCGGGAGGCGCGGTACGACGGAGGCGGGAGGCGCGGTACGAGGGAGACGGGAGGCGCGGTACGACGGAGACGGGAGGCGCGGTACGGCGCGGATTTGTGAAAACGGCGTGAAGAGACGGGCGCGCGGGATTCGCGGCATTGACAAAACCGAGAAAAAGCATTATAATACGGGCGAATCGTATCATAGAAATGAAAGCGCGGCGCGCGCGAGAGGGAGAGAGCATGACGGAACTTACCGAACGACAAAGAGAGGAATGGACGGAATGGGAATTCCGCTCCATGAAACGGGAAAACAAATTCAGTCGGGCGTTATGGATCGTGCTGGTCGTCATGACCGTGCTCGTGCTGCTTTCGGCGGTCGCGTCCGTCGTCATGTATTTCGTGAGCGAGACGAACAAGGGATTGGAGACGACGGTCAATCAGATTCTGATGTCCGTTCTGGCGTTGCTGTGCTTCGGAATACCGATATTTTTCAAGCGGAAACTCAAAGTTTATATCCCGCCGCTGTTTCTCATCGTCATCTATCTGTTTATCTACGCGCACTTTATCCTCGGCGAAATTTTCCGCGTGTACGATAAAAGCATGATCTTCGATAAAATTCTGCATACGACGGGCGGCGTGGTCATTGCGGGAATCGGCGTGTCCGTCGTCTTTGCGCTGACGCGCATGGAGAGCGGGAAGGTAAAGCTCTCGCCCTTCTTCGTCGTGCTGTTTTCGTTCTGTTTCGCGCTCGCCATCGAATATCTGTGGGAACTGTTTGAATATTCCGTCGACCGCCTCACGGACGCGAACATGCAACGCTGGAAAGATTCGATCGTCGGGTACGACGAAGCGGGGAACGCAGTGCATTCTCTCGCTTACGGAAACGGACTTTCCGACAGCATGGGCGATATGTTCGTGAACGTGCTCGGCGCGCTTGCCGTCTGCGTCGCGACCTATCTCGTCATGATCAAAAAACCGCAATGGATGTCGGGACTTCTGATCATGTCCGAAAAGCGGATGCGGCGGATTGCGGCGGCGCGGGTGGAGGAACTTGCGGCGGCGGACGCGCTCGTGCCCGATTTCGATGCGGGACGTTCGGACACGCGACGGAAGCGGCGGAAGAGTGCGAAACGCCGAAAAAGGACGGACGAATAAGCAAAGGAAAAAACGGGGAAGATACGGATAGCGGAGGCGCGTCGGAGATGTGCGTGCCGCGGAGGTGAAAGATTGGAAGCGAATGAAATTTTGACGGAAGCCGAGCGCGTCGAAGGCGAGCTGATCGCGGCGCGGCGGTATCTGCACGAGCATGCGGAGACGGGGTTCTCTCTTCCCGAAACGCGCGCGTTCGTGAAATCGGAATTGAAGAAGGCGGGCTATGAGCCGACCGATTGCGGCCGCGCGGGGATCGTCGCGGTCGCGGGAAGGGGCGAGCGGACGTTTCTGCTCCGCGCGGATATGGACGCGCTCCCCATTTCGGAGGAATCCGGAGAGCCGTTTTCGGCGAAGAACGGAAACATGCACGCCTGCGGACACGACCTGCACACGGCGATGCTGCTCGGCGCGGCGAAGATTCTGAAAGCGCACGAGGGAGAACTGCGCGGCGCGGTCAAGCTGATGTTTCAGCCTGCGGAGGAGCTGCTGGAAGGCGCGCGCGACATGATCGAAAGCGGCGTGTTGGAAAATCCCGCGCCGTCCGCGGCGATGATGATCCACGTCATGGCGGGATTGCCCGTGCCGTCGGGAACGGCGATCGTCTCCGCGCCGGGCGTGAGCGCGCCTGCGGCGGACTATTTTGAAATCACCGTTCACGGCAAGGGTTGTCACGGCGCGATGCCGAACACGGGCGTCGATCCCGTCACCGTCGCCGCGCATATCGTCGTCGCGTTGCAGGAGCTTCACGCGCGGGAGCTCGCCATGGGCGAACGCGCGGCGCTGACGATCGGCGTGTTCCGCGCGGGGGAGACGGCGAACGTCATTCCCGATACCGCGCGGCTCAACGGCACGTTGCGGGCGTTCGACGAGGGCACGCGCGCCTTTCTCTGTTCCAGACTGACGGAGATAGCGGAGGGAACGGCGAAACTCTTCCGCGCGACGGCGACCGTGCGGTTCACGAGCGGCTGTCCCACGCTCGTCAACGACGCGCCGCTGTCCGTCTGTGCGGAAAAATATCTGTCCGAACTGCTCGGAAGCGCGGTGTTGTCCGCCGCGGAACTGCAAAAGTCGGGCGAGGGCGGCGGGAAGCCGTCGGGCTCGGAGGACTTCGCGTACGTCAGTCACAAGACGCCGTCTCTGATGGTTGCGCTTGCGGCGGGTACGCCCGAAGCGGGATACGCGTATCCCCAGCATCATCCCAAAGTGCGGTTCGACGAAGGGGTGATCGCGCGCGGAAGCGCGATGCTCGCCTATACGGCGGCGCGTTGGCTGGAAGAGCGCGCGGAAAACGATTGAATTTCTGAAAAACGGTTGACAAGCGCGGTGCGGGCGTTTATAATAGAGAGGAATAGAACGGCAATGAACGGAAGAGACGCGCGAAAGATCCGGTTCCAGAGAGAGAACCCATCGGCTGAAAGGTTTTTATCGGAGGCGCGCGGTATTCCCCCGCGAGCCGCTTCGCCGAACCGAACTTCAAGCGAAGCCGTCTCCCGCGTTAAGGGATAACGAGGCGCGCTTTTGCGCGCAGAAGATAGGTGGTACCGCGTCGATCACGCCCTATGCGAAAGCATGGGGCGTAATTTATTTTTCGGAAAGACTTCGAGACAATCCTCGGTTGATTTGACGGAAACGCAAGTTCCGATCAACCGCCGATTGCGCCGCGGACTTCGGAAAAAGCAACGAAAGGAGAGAATCATGCAACAAGATCTGGAAGAACTGCGGCGCGCCGCAGAGGAAGAGGCGGGGCGGGCGACGGACAGTCGCTCTCTGTACGAAGTAAAGACTAAGTTCCTCGGCAGAACGGGCGCAGTGACCGCGCTGCTCAAAAAGATGAAAGAGCTTTCCGCAGAGGAACGCCCCGCGTTCGGCAAGCGGGTGAACGCTCTGCGCGAGACGCTGGAAAAGACGTTCGCGGAGCTGGAAGAGAAGTGGAGGGCGCGGGAACTCGAAAGCCGCCTTTCGGACGAACGGATCGACGTCACAATGCCCGGAACGCGCGCGAGAAAGGGAACGCTTCACCCCGTTACGCGCGTGCGCAATCAACTCATCGATATTTTCGCGGGAATGGGCTTTGAAATTTTTGAAGGTCCGGAAATCGAAAACGAATACTATAACTTCACTGCGCTCAATACGCCTGCCGACCATCCCGCGCGGGATATGCAGGACACGTTCTATCTGACGGACGAATTTTTGCTTCGCACGCAGACGAGCGCGGGGCAGATCCGTCTTATGGAGAAGAAACGCCCGCCCATTAAAATGCTCTCGCCCGGTCGGGTGTTCCGTTCGGACGACGACGCGACGCACTCGCCCATGTTCCATCAGATGGAAGGGCTTGTCGTGGACAGACACGTTACGCTCTGCGATTTGCAGGGCATGCTCGACGAATTCGTGCGCGTCATGTTTTCGGAGACGAGCAAGACGCGGTTGCGCCCCTCGTATTTCCCGTTCACGGAACCGTCCGTCGAGGTGGACGTCTCGTGCGCCTCGTGCGGGGGGAAGGGCTGTCCGCTGTGCAAGGGCACGGGCTGGATCGAAGTGCTCGGCGCGGGCATGGTCAA
>CAMGEK010000055.1 GCA_946055105.1 uncultured Clostridia bacterium | reverse complement strand
GGTTTGACAATTCGCTGTTTTTTTGTAAGGCGTTGCATTTGATAGTATCATTCACCAATGCGTGAAAAGCCGCCGCGACTTTCGTCGCGGCGGCTTTTGCGCTTCGTAATCGGTCTCAGTCTTCGAGCGCCTGTTTGAGATCGGCGATGATGTCGTCGATATGCTCCGTTCCGATGGAGAGACGAACGGTCGCGGGCGTAATCCCCTGATCGAGCAGTTCCTCTTCGGAGAGCTGGGAATGAGTGGTGGAAGCGGGGTGAATGACGAGCGATTTCACGTCCGCAACGTTGGCGAGCAGGGAGAAGATCTTCAACTTATCGATAAACGCCTGCGCCTCTTTCGCGCCGCCCTTGACTTCAAACGTGAAGATCGAAGCGCCGCCGTTGGGGAAATATTTCCGATACAGCGCGTTGTGCGGGGAATCGGGCAACGACGGGTGATTCACGCGCGCCACCTTGGGATGATTCTTCAAAAATTCTACGACTTTGAGCGTGTTTTCGACGTGCCGTTCGACGCGCAGGGAGAGCGTTTCAAGTCCTTGCAGGAAGAGGAACGCGTGCAGAGGCGCGAGGGTTGCGCCCGTATCGCGGAGCAGAATCGCGCGGATTTTGGTGACGAACGCCGCAGGACCTACGACTTTCGTAAAACTCACGCCGTGATAGCTCGGATTGGGTTCGGTAATCGAGGGGAATTTTCCGCTCGCTTCCCAATCGAATTTGCCGCCGTCGACAATGACGCCGCCGATCGCGGTGCCGTGACCGCCGATGAACTTGGTCGCGGAGTGCACGACAATATCCGCGCCGTATTCAAACGGACGGACGAGATAGGGGGTTGCGAACGTGGAATCGACGACGAGCGGAATCTTATGCTTGTGCGCGATCGCCGCGACCGCTTCGATGTCGATGAGCGTCGCGTTGGGGTTGCCGATGGTCTCGATAAAGACCGCGCGGGTATGCTCGTCGATCGCTTTTTCAAACGCGCCCTCTTCGTCGGGATCGACGAATTTCGCCGTAATGCCGTATTGCGGCAGAGTATGCGCCAGAAGGTTGTAAGTTCCGCCGTAAATCGTCTTTGCGGAAACGACGTTGTCGCCCGCTTGCGCGAGATTGAGGAAGGTGTAAGTAATCGCCGCCGCGCCGGAAGCTACGCCGAGCGCCGCCACGCCGCCTTCGAGCGCCGTCACGCGCTTTTCAAACACGTCTACCGTGGAATTGGTCAGTCGTCCGTAAATATTTCCGGGATCGGCGAGGGAAAACCGCGCCGCCGCGTGCGCGCTGTTGCGGAATACGTAGGAAGTGGTCTGATAAATGGGAACGGCTCTCGCGTCGGACGCGGGATCGGGCTGTTCCTGCCCTGCGTGAAGTTGTAACGTTTCAAATTTATATTGTTGATTGCTCATAACGGTTTCTCCTTAATTTCAGAATATTTTTTTACCTTTCGGTTTTTTGCGCCGGTCGGGCGCGGTTCGTCCCGGCGGACTGTCGGAATGTTTGCGCCGGTGCCTTTCGTCCTTGCGGACGGGGAATCGATGGAATAGCGTTACATTCGCCCGTTTCTGAAATTGTGTCGAAGCATTTCAAGCACGGAAAAGCTTTTCATAAAACCTCCGAATCTCATAAAACCTATATGTTTAATATGAAATTATCATAGCCGAATTTTTTTACGTTGTCAAGCAAAATGAGATCATTTTCAAAAAAAATTTTTTGCGAGCGCATAAAATTTCCGAAAAGGCGCGGCGGAAAAAATCGAAGCGTTAAAAAACGCCGCACGAAGCGTACGGGAGCGGCGCAAAGGGGGATTCAGATGGAATATTGATCGGCGCCGCTCTTACGGTATCCGTCGACGACGTCGCGCAGGGTGATGCCGTCGAGATACTCGTCGATGACCTTCTGCAAGCCCTGCCAGACGGGGAGCGTGGGGCAGAAGGCGGCGCGATCGCAGTTGACGGTATCGCCTTCGAGACAGGCGACGGGCGCGACGCTGCCTTCGGTCAGGCGGAGGATTTCGCCCACGGTGTACTGTTCCGGCGCGCGCGCGAGGCGGTAACCGCCCTGAAAGCCGCGGTTTGCGAGAAGCAAATTCGCTTTATTCAGCGTCGGAACGATCTGTTCGAGATATTTTTTAGAAATGCCCTGCCGTTCGGCGGCGTCCTTTAACGTGACGAAACTGCCGTCGTGTTCCGCAAGATCAACCATGAGACGGAGCGCGTACCGCCCCTTTGTCGAAATTTTCATAGTTCCTCCTTTCGGTGTCCGTCTCTATAATACCACAAAAACGATAGGATTTCAAGTATTTCGGAAGAAAATTTTTTCGACGGGACGGTCGGCGTTCGATCGGTATTTCACGGTTTGAAGAGAATCAAAAAACCGCCGCGTAAAAACGCGGCGGTAAGAGCCTTGGAATCAATCCAACAGGTAAGAAACGGTATTTCCGCTTTCCGTGGCGGTGAGAACGACGTATCCGTTAGATTCGGTCGTGTTGATATTAGAGACGTTTTCCAGAAGTTTCGCGCCCTGATAGTTGTAAACCGTGACGCTTCCGTCGACCGTTTTGAAGATCAAACCGTCGGTTGTGAGCTGAACGTTGTCGGTCTCGGCTGCCCCGATGACTTCCCACGCCTCTTTTCCGTCGGGGTTGGCGACGGTGACGATCTTGGCGTCTCCGTCTACGGTCGCGTACGCCGCGTCGCCGTAGAAGTTAAGTGCGCCGTATTTGGGTTCGAGCACGATTTTACCGTCGAAATCGACCGCCATGTACGAACCGTTGTCTGTAAACGTGAGCAGTCCCGCTTCGGCGCAGACGGTCGGTTCTCCCGAAAACGTCGCGATTTTGTTCCAATCTCCGTCGATGATAAACATAAGGGAGTTGTTGATACCGTATCCCGAGACGAGATAGCGGTCCTCTTTCAGACGGATGACGCCGGCCTCAATATTGTAAGGGGTGTTCGTAAGGTCTTTGAAAACGGAAAGATCGTCGTTGAGAATCAGGCGGGAAGCGCGTACCGTATCGGACAAGTATGCAACGCCGTCGACGAACGGAACGGCGTCTTCCGCATAGACCTTATCGAAAACTTTGTCCGTTCTGTTGTAGAGCGGGGCGCCTAACCCGTCGGTAAAGAGGTAATCCGCTTTCACGACTTTGTCTTTGCCTGCGGGCACGTCGTAGCGGTGCAACGTATAGTTATATTTCGTGACGACCGTCGTTCCGGAAGAGGTCGTGGCCTCCTTCAATACGTTGTATCCTTTCTCCGCAGAGGATGCGACGGGGAGAATTTCATAATAATAGAGATATTCTCCTACAAATCCGAGGGTTTCGGCGTCGGAAAGCGTCAGCTCGCTCTTTTTCGCGCCGTTCTCATAGAAAACGATCTGTCCGCTCATGCCGATATTCTGACCGTATGTCTTCATAGAAGCCACATAGTTGCTCAGAGGATTTTCATAGTCGTCGAGGAGGGAAACCGTATAGCCGACGTCCATCGTCGCGCCGACGGTCGTATCGTACGGCGTGAGACGGAAGTCGGTCTTTTGCAGTTCGTTCCAGACTTTTTTCTGATTTTCGAACTCCGCCCGATAGGTGAAGTAGCGTTCGGTCTCCGACGCGTTCGCCTCCTGATAGGAGACGGTGTAGACCGTCGTGCGCTTTCCGTTGACGTAAGCGGATTGCGAAACGATCGACGCCTGTGCGGGCAGATTTTCCGCGATCTTCGTGCCGTCGGGCGCGTAACAGTCGTACACCGTATCGGCGCCGTTCGTTTTACTCATACCGATAAGCTTATCCAGTTTACCGATTTGCGTATAGACGGTGTCGTTGACGAACTTTTTCTCTTTGAGGTCGTACCATTTATAGCCGCCCGTCACCGAAACTTTTGCGTAATTCTCGTCTAACACGGAAACCGCGCCGTCGATTTTCGTAGCCGTCGTGAACGCCGCGCCGTCGAAACGTCCGTTCAATTCCGTCGCGTCGAGCGGAAGCGCGTAATTTTCGAGGTCGGAACTGCCGCAGCCCGCAAGAGGAACGGTCAGAAGCGTCGCCGAAAGCGCCGTAAGTGCCAACATTTTCACTTTTTTCATATTGCATCTCCTTGTGAAAAAATTTTAACAATTATATTATATCATACGAGGGGGAAAAGTCAATACCGTTTTGTAAAATTTTTTCCAAAAAATAGAAATAAATTTACAAAGCTTGTCCGAAGATATAAGATACGGTCGCAAGGAAGGCGGAGAAAAAATAAAATTTCGGCATCTTGCTGGTTGACGCCGAGGGGCGGCGTACCGCAATCCGAAATCGGCGGCGTGCGCGGCAGTTCCGATTAGTTGCGGAAAACGGGCGAGAGGGGTATTTTTTTCGGAGAAAAGGGCAATCATTTGCGTATGATAAAAAAGAGCAACGACCTCGGAACGGTCAAAAAAACCATTCAGGACTATTTTCGGACGCAGGTGGACGTCACGGTCAATCTCGGCAGAAATAAAACGCAACGCTTCCGCGGCGAGGTGTCGGGCGTATATCCCGCGCTCTTCACCGTCCGTCCGGAAGATAAGAACTATCTCGGCAAGACTTCCTATTCCTATGCGGAAGTGCTCTGCGGAAGCGTGATCGTCCGTCCCGCGGAGAAAATCCGCGCCGGGAAAGAGGGGAATTGAACGGTTTTTCGCAAGTTCGACAACATTCCGTGCGTTTCCGCATTCCGTCGGATTCATAAAGCGCGCGCCGACCGAATATGTTATAGGGAAACCAAATTCGGGGAGTGTGATTATGGCAATGAAAACGCAGACGGAAGTATTCCGCGGTTTCGGACAGACGGGCGAGACGACGGCGCAGACGGCGGTGGAATGTCGTTTCGGAGAAGTGGAGACGGTGCTCTCCGCGCACGCGAGCGTGGCGCTCGTCGGCGCGGAGGCGGGGAACGGCGAAGTGCGCTTTTCGGGCAAGGCGTATTTTTCCGTCGTCTACGAGGACGCGGAGAAGCGGGTATGCCGCGCGGAGAAAGGCGTGGAATTTTCCGCCCGCGCGCAGGACGAAAAGATCTTTCCCGCCGTCACGCCGCGCGTGTATCTCTCGGTGGAGAACGTGTCGGTGCGGCGCGAGGGGGCGAGCGTCTACGTCACGGCGCTCGTCGGCGCGGACGTCGCGCTGTACGGGGAACAGACGTTCGAATATCTGGCGGGCGGCGATCTCATTCTGAAACGGGAGCCGGTCTCCGTGCTCTGCGCGCATCTGGCGAGCGGTTCGACGGAAGCGGAGGACGAATTTGAAACGGAGCTCGTCGGGGACGTTCTGATGCACGCGGAGACGGTCGCGGTCACGGACGCGACCTGTTCGGCGGGCGTGCTCAGAGCGGAGGGGGAAGTCAGTCTGAACGTTCTCGCGCTCAAAGGGGAAAACGCGCTGGTCTCGTTTGAACGGCTTGTGCCGTTCACGGCGGAGCTTGCGTGCGAGGGCGCGGAGACGGGAAACCGCGCGGACGTAAGAGTTTCGGTGGAGCGCGCGGTTCTGCGCGCCGAACCGGACGAGGAGCGCGGAAACTGCAAAATATTCGCGGAGCTCACGCTGAATATCGACGGCTGCGTGTACGAAGAGGTCGTGCTCGACGGCGTAACGGACGCGTTTTCCCCCGATTGCCGCGTGAAACTCACCTACGGCGGCGGGGAAGCGCGCGGCGCGGGCGACGTCATCAGAGCGACCGAGCGTGTCGCGGGGCGCGCCGCGCTTTCGGGCGAAGTGAATTTTTCGGATACGTTGCAGGCGGTCACGTTACAGCGCGCGGAGGCGAATCTCGTCTCGGACGGAGAGGGTAAGCGGGTGGAAGGAGTCGCCATGGCGACGTTGCTCGTGCTCGGCGCGGACGGCTCTCACCGCGGCGTGGAAATGAGCCTGCCCTTTTCCGTGCCCGTGCAGACGGAAGAGGACTGCCGCGTGAGCGTTCTCGCCTGCGGAACGTCCGCCCGTCAGCGGCAGGAGGGGGAGATCGACGCGGAGGCGACGTTGCGTCTCTGCCTGACCGAAGAGCGGAGACTGTCCGTAAGGTTGGTCTCCGCGGCGGAAGAGGGCGAAAAGATCGAACGCAGTCAGAGCGCGGTGAGCGTGTACGTTCCGCGCGCGGGAGACGGGCTCTGGGAGCTCTCCAAGAGCCTCGGCAAACCGCCCGAAGAGGTGTCCGCGAGCAATCCCGACCTCGAATTTCCCATTCGGGAAGGACAGCGCGTCGTCGTGTACCGTAAAAAAGAAATTTCCTAACGCAAAGAAGCGGAGCGGCGGCTCCGCTTCTTTGCGCGTCGTTCACCGTCCCGCCCGTTTTCCGTGCGGAAAAAGCTCCCGCCGTCCCGCTTTGCGCGTCGTTCACCGTCCTGCCCGTTTTCCGTGCGGAAAAAGCTCCCGCCGTCCCGCTTAGCGCGTCGTTCACCGTCCCGCTTAGCGCGTGAAACTTCTGAGCGCGGAAACGCGCGAAAACAATTCCGACAAAATTTCAAATCGGGGCTTGTCAAGGCGAATAAAATGTGCTACAATAGGGAACATGAATACTGTCAGGCTCAATGCGTATGCGAAACTCAATCTTACGCTCGATCTCACGGGGGAGGACGGCGGGTATCACATGCTCGATTCGCTCGTCTGTTCGGTCGATCTCTTCGACCGTCTCGTTCTGCGGCGCAGGCGCGACCGTCTCGTCAACGTCTACATGCACGGCATGGGCAGCGAGGGGATTCCTCCCGAAAAGAACCACGCCGTCCGCGCGGCGGAGGCGTTCGTCGAAACGTTCGCAACGCAGGGCGCAGACGTTCATATCTATAAAAATATTCCGATCGGCGCGGGCATGGGCGGCTCATCCGCCGACGCGGCGGGCGTTCTCAACGGCATGGCGAAGCTGTATTCCGTCAAGGATGCGGAAAAAATCAAGGCTTTGGCGGACGGAATCGGGAGCGACGCGGGATATATGCTGACGGGCGGGTTTGCGCGCCTCGGAGGACGGGGCGATCTCGTACAGCCGCTCACGGTATGTCCGAGGTTGTACTTTTTCCTGTTGGTGCCGAAGGGGGGCGTGTCCACGAAACAGTGTTACCGTCTTTCGGACGAGACGCCGCGGGAACGCGCGCCGCGCACGCAGAGCGCGATCGACGCGCTGTCTGCGGGAGACGCGGCGGCGCTCGGTCGGGCGATGGGGAACGATCTCTACGCGGCGGCGCGGCAACTGAACGCGGGCACGGAGCGCGCGCTCGCGGAGGCGGCGGAGTTTTCGCCGCTCGGCGTTACGATGACGGGTTCAGGGAGCGCGGTGTGCGCGCTGTTTCCCACGTTGGAGCTGTGTCAGTGGGCGAAGAGCCGCTATCGCGGCAAGGCGCGCGCGTACGTTTTGAGTACGGTCGTTCCGAAAGAACGCAAGGCATGGCGCAACCCGTTCTTTCTGAGCGAGGAAGAATGCAATTTATAAAGGAGCAAAAGCGATGGAAGAGAGGATTCTCGACGAGGAAGAGGGGCGTACGATCAGAGTTCGCCGGACGGCGGACGGCGCGATCGCGGACGTGACGGACGCGCTTGCGGAGGAGAGGGAGCAGACGGAGGAGACGGAAGTCGTTCTCGACGTCCCCGACGGTACGGACGAATACGACGAAGATCTGGTCGGACTGACGCCCGAACAGTTAAAAAAGGAGTTGGAGCGGCGGGAGCGCGCGGCGCGGGAGGCGGAAGAAAAGCGGGACGAGCTGATCTCCGAAGGGGAAGCGTTGATGCAGGAGAACGATTTTGCGGGCGCGGAGACCTTCTTTGCGCAGGCGCTCGTCTACGACGGCGGAAGCGAACTCGCGCGGCGCGGGCTCTGGCGGGCGCGGACGGCGGAATTTACCGACGCGGAATGTTTTCTGGACGACGAGACGGCGACGGAAGCCTCGCAGGAAGAGGAGAGCGTGCGGGCGTATCTTCTCGAACGTGCGGGAGAGGAACTGCGCGAAGCGCGCGCCCGTCGGGAAGCGGAAGCGGCGCCCCTGCGCGCGACGGTGACGGAAAAGCGCGACGCCCGCCGCGGCGCGTTCCGCGAGAACAGGAAATACTATCTGATCCGTTTCTGCGTCGCGTTTGCGATCGCGCTCGCGGCTGTGATCGGCGCGGGGGTATCGGCGGGATTTCTGACGCGCACGCAGGACGCCTCGCCCGTCGTCGCGCTCTGCGTATCGGCGGGAATCGCGTTGATCGCGCTCTGCGTTTCGCTCGTCTTTTTGCGGAAGCTCATCGTGGCGGGCAGGCTCTGCCGCGACAACGAACGGCTCACCGCGACGGAAGAGGGCGCGCGGCTGTACGAACTCGAACGCGAGATCGAAAATCTGCGGCTCGTGCTGGAAGGCGCGCATGCGGAAGTTTGAACGGAAACGGTCGAAAAAGAGGGGCGCGCCCCTCTTTTTTCATGCGGAAAACGGAAAAATTTTCAAAAAGGGTATTTACAACGGAAGGAGTTTGAAGTATAATATACACGGAAAATCATTGCGGGATAATTCCCCGCGGACAAGGAGGTATATTTTATGGAACTTATTTACAAGGGAATCGGAAAGCGGGTGTACCGCGACGGAAACGTGCTCGTCAAGCAGTTCGACGAAACGTACTCCAAAGCCGACATTCTCAACGAAGCGCTCAATCATGCGCGCGTGGAAGAGACGTCTCTGAACGTCCCGAAGCTGCTCGGCGTCACGATCGTGGACGGGAAATGGGCGCTTCAAGGGGAGTTCATCGAGGGCGACACGCTGGAAACGCTCATGCAGAAGCATCCCGAAAAGACGGACGAATATCTCGATTTCTTCGTCGAACTGCAAATCCGCATGAGTAAGGAACGCGTGCCTCTGCTCGGACATCTGCGCGACAAGATGCACGCCAAGATCTCCGCAAGCGCCTATCCCGCTTCGGTGAGATACGATCTGCACGTCCGTCTGGACGGACTTCCCCGCCACAACAAACTCTGTCACGGAGATTTCCAGCCGAGCAACATCATTCTGACCAAAGACGGCACGCCGTATATCATCGACTGGTCGCACGCGACGCAGGGAAACGGTTCCGCCGACGCGGCGAGAACGTATCTGCTCTTCAAACTGCATAAGCAGGACGATCTCGCGGAAAAATATCTCCGTCTCTTCTGCGCCAAGACGGACACGGCGATTCAATACGTTCAGAAAGTGTTGCCCATCGTGGCGGCTTCGCAGTCGGTCAAGAGAAAACCCGAGGAAGCGGAATTCCTCTCTCAATGGGTGAACGTCTGCGATTGGCAATAATCGCGCCCCGACCGACGGTTTTACGAAAACTGCAAAAGTCCGACCGCTCGTTTCGGCGGCGGGCTTTTTTGTTCCTCGGGCTCGCGCCCCGACCGACGGTTTTACGAAAACTGCAAAAGTCCGACCGCTCGTTTCAG
>CAMGEK010000054.1 GCA_946055105.1 uncultured Clostridia bacterium | reverse complement strand
GTGACGGGCGGTGTGTACAAGACCCGGGAACGCATTCACCCCGACATGCTGATTCGGGATTACTAGCAACTCCGACTTCATGTGGGCGGGTTGCAGCCCACAATCTGAACTGAGACTATCTTTTTGAGATTCGCTCCACATTGCTGTATTGCTACTCTTTGTAATAGCCATTGTAGCACGGGTGTAGCCCAGGCCGTAAGGGCCGTGATGATTTGACGTCATCCCCACCTTCCTCCGTGTTAACCACGGCAGTCTATACAGAGTTCCTAACTGAATATTGGCAACTGTATATGAGGGTTGCGCTCGTTGCAGGACTTAACCTAACATCTCACGACACGAGCTGACGACAACCATGCAACACCTGTCTTCGTGTCCCCGAAGGGAAGTCCTCATTACAAGGATTGTCACTCGATGTCAAGTTCTGGTAAGGTTTTTCGCGTTGCGTCGAATTAAACCCCATGCTCCGCTGCTTGTGCGGGTCCCCGTCAATTTCTTTGAGTTTCAACCTTGCGGCCGTAGTCCCCAGGCGGAATACTTAATGCGTTAGCGGCGGCACAGAGGGAGTCGATACCCCCTACACCTAGTATTCATCGTTTACGGCGTGGACTACCAGGGTATCTAATCCTGTTTGCTCCCCACGCTTTCGTGCCTCAGTGTCAGTTACAGTCCAGCAACTCGCCTTCGCCACTGGTGTTCCTCCTAATATCTACGCATTCCACCGCTACACTAGGAATTCCATATGCCCCTCCTGCACTCAAGCCCAGCAGTTTTAGTAGTAGTTCCGAAGTTGAGCCCCGGAATTACGCTACTAACTTGCCAAACCACCTACGCACCCTTTACGCCCAGTCATTCCGGATAACGCTTGCCTCCTACGTATTACCGCGGCTGCTGGCACGTAGTTAGCCGAGGCTTATTCTGTGGGTACAGTCACTTTCTTCGTCCCCACTTAAAGAGCTTTACAATCCGAAGACCTTCATCGCTCACGCGGCGTTGCTGGGTCAGAGTTGCCTCCATTGCCCAATATTCCCCACTGCTGCCTCCCGTAGGAGTTTGGACCGTGTCTCAGTTCCAATGTGGCCGATCACCCTCTAAGGCCGGCTACCCATCGCGGGCTTGGTGGGCCGTTACCTCACCAACTACCTAATGGGACGCGAGCTCATCCGTGTCCGATAAATCTTTCACCTCAAAGAGATGCCTCTTCGTGGTCATATGCGGTATTAGCAGTCATTTCTAACTGTTATCCCCCAGACACGGGCAGATTGCTCACGCGTTACTCACCCGTCCGCCACTAACGCAGGGAGCAAGCTCCCTACGTCCGTTCGACTTGCATGTGTTAAGCACGCCGCCAGCGTTCATCCTGAGCCAGAATCAAACTCTTAAGTTTAATTGCTTAAAGCCGATATGCGCTAAACATATCAGCGGCTCTAACTTGAATAAATTCTCGTTATCTTTTTTGCTGACTTTGTTTTGAGTACTATTTGCTCAAAAAATTGACAGAAACTTCTTTGTATTGCATTGTTTACAAAAAATCGTTTCTTTCTTATTCTATTTTTAATCTACGGTAACCGAACCACAGTTCGGCGCTGCCCCGCTTTCGCGGTGATAGCTTGTCTATTATAACACATTCGCGTTATCGTTGTCAAGCATTTTTCGCAACTTTTTTCGGATTTTTTCAGAAATTTTTCTTTCGTCCGATTATTTTGTCGCTTCTTTCAGACAGCTTGATTATTCTATCATATTCCGTTTTCGTTGTCAACTGTTTTTCACAACTTTTTTCGGAATTTTTAGAATTTTTTCAACCCGTCTCCGGAGCGCCTTTCGGTCTCCGTCAGACAGCTTGCATATCATATCACTTCCTTTCGGGGAAGTCAACTGTTTTTCGCGCTTTTTTTCAAAAATTTTTACTTTTTTTTCTTCTTTTTTCCCGAATACAATATGTTGTATTTTCAGATAAATTATGCTACAATTATTTTGAATTTATACCTCGGAAGGAAAAATTATGACGAGAATTTTCAGAATCGTTTTTTGCGTGCTTGCCTGCCTGTTCGTCGCCGCGGTCATTCCCGTCGGCGCGATTCTCGGACTTCGGTGGGGAATCGCCTGCGCCGCCGCCGCGTGCGTGTTCGGCGTTCTGACCGTTCTTCTCCGCAACGCGCAAGCGAAAAAAGAGCTTCCGACCGTTCCCGATTTCATGAATTCGCCGGAAGAAAACGAGAAGATCCGCTCCGAACGGGAAAACGACCGTTGAGCGGCGAAAGGACTCTCTATTCCATATTATATATAGAGCGAAGCGGAACGTTCGCGCGGAGGCGCGCCGTTCCCGAAAATAAAACAAGCAGAGGCCGCGCCCGCGACCTCTTTTTTTGTATAACGGCGCGAACCGAGCCTGCGCGATACGGAAACGCGCGCCGTGATTCTTGCCGTCGCAGATTTCCCGCCGCACGCCTGAGCCGGACGGAGAGACGAAACCGCGGTCAGATTTTCGCCGTACTGTTGAGCAGAAGCGCCATGCCGCTCTTTCTGCCCAGAGCGGAAACGGTGAGTCCCGCGACGTTCTGATCTTCGATCCAGGCGGGCATCGCCACGCCGAGGTATTCGTCTCCGAGTACGTTCAACGCCACGTAATGCGAACCGTAGGCGCGCCAGCTTCCCTCAAACGCGCCGTCGAGCGTGCCGTCCGCATGCAGAACGACGCGTTTCGCGCGCACGCAATCCGTCTTTTGCGTAAACGCGACCGCCTCGAACTTTCCCGCCGTGATATTGAGAAGCTGCTCGGCGGAGACGTCCTGTATCTCTTCCGCGGCATAACGGTTTCCGTTGATCACGGGCCAGCCGTCCGAATTGAACGCATACTGCGCCAGATACAGATAGTGGAAGTTGTTCGATTCACTCATGCGCTTTTCGATAAAGTAATTCGTCCGACAGTGATATGCGACGAGATTGACGCCGCTCTTCGTGACGAACAGATCGTTGTGCCCGGGGCAGAAAAAATCGACGGGCGCGTTTTCCCAACGGAACGAACCGAGCAGTTTGTTGCCCGTTCCGAGATCGGTCGAACAGACGAGCTCGTTCCCGTTGACGTCCAGATAAGGTCCTTCCGCACGCTCGCTCCTGCCGCATCGGATCTGATAATCGGAAGAGAGCGAACCGTACGAACAGGTCAGATAATAATAGTTTTTCTTCTTGACCGTTCCGTTCTCCCACACCTCCACGTTTTTATGATAGCGCACGGCGCCGCCTTCCAGCGAACCGCTCGCCACGCGCGTTCCGTAGTATTCCGAAAACGTACACGCGCCCCGCTCATAGTCGGAATACGCCCTTCCGTCTCTGCGGAATCCCGTTTCGGGATCGAGTTCGAGAACGTACAGCCCCAAGCCGAACGAACCGTAAATCAGATAGCTCCGTCCGCCTTCCCCGCGAAAGAACTGCGGATCGATGGCGTTGGGCGTGCGCCAGCCCGACGGCGAACAGACGAGCAGGCGTTCAAATCGGAATCCGCCCTCGGGAGAATCGGACTTGGCGACGCCGATGCAGGACTTCGAGCCGCCGAAATACCCCGTGAGACAGAAATAGAGCCAGAATTTTCCGTCCGCGCCGCGCACGCAATGAGGCGCCCAGAAGGAGACGCTTCCGTTTTTTTGCGTGCAGATTCCGTACCCGACTTCCCGACGGTCGGTCACGCACCAATCGAACGCGGGGCGCACGCGCTCGTTCGCGTCGAATGCCCGCCCGCAGTATTCCCAATGCAACAGATCAGCGCTCCGACGGATCTGATACCCGCTCGGCGCGCCGAACGTGTCCGTCGAATAGGCGTAAAAGACGCCACGCCATTCGAGCAGGGACGGATCGTGCGCGCACCCCTCCTTCCAATCCCGATAGTCGGGCTGCCGCATCTGCAACGGATTGAATTTCGGATTTTTCGGATATTTCAACGCCATACCTTCCCCCTGCCCGCGCCCCGTTCCGCGCGGGAACGCGACCGTTTCCCTATTCTTTGGAACCCGTCAGCATCAGAGAGCCGATGATGAGCTTCTGAAAGCAGGCGAAGAGCACCATGACGGGGAGCACGCAGATCACCGAAGCGGCGATCATGACCGCGTAATTGCCCTCGTAGCTCTTCTCCATGAGGACGATCGCATGCGGTAAATTGATCCATTCGCTCTGCGGCGGGATCATGATGAACGAGCCGAGATAGTTGTTCCAGCACCCCATGAACGAGAGCACCGCCTGCGCCATGATCGCGGGAAGCGCCAGCGGAAGAATAAATCCGACGAAGACGCGGGGGTATCCCGCGCCGTCGATCTGCGCCGCCTCGATGATGGAAGTCGGCAGGCCGAAGAGGAACTGTCGGATAAAGAACGCCGTCATGATCGAGCCGAACATGCCCGGAACGATGAGCACGAGCCCGTTCGTCCGCCAGCCGAGATTGTCGTACATGACGAATTGGGAGACCATGATGGAGGGACCGGGGATCATGATCGCCGCCAACAGAAAATAGAACACAACGTTTCTGCCCTTCCAATCGAGCTTGGCAAAGGAGAACGCCGCGGAGGCGGACGTGATCACCCCCACCGAAACGGGCACGACCGAATAGAGCAGGTTGTTGAACAGCGCGCGCCAGAAGGTGAATCCCGACGACAGTTTTCCGAACGCGTTCGTGAACACTTCCGCATAATTGAAGAACGCCCCCACGCCGACGACTCCCGCAGGGGGCATGAACGTGGACACGGACGGCCACCAGATCATATTGTTGAGAATGTCCCCCTGCGTGCCGCGCTCCGCCGTATAGGCGAACGAACCCGCGAGCATCCACCAGAACGGATAGACCATGAAGAAGGCGCCGACGATCAGAACCGCGTAGGTCAGCACGTCTCCGACGAGCTTGACGCGCTTTCTGCTCGCCCGCCGCGTCTTGGTCGAAATCCCGAAAAATGCGCAGACCGCGTCCCATGCGCGGCGCGGCGCGCTCTCCGCTTCGGACGATGCGCGTTGTTTTTCTTCCATCGCTTGCCTCCTCAATCTTTGTTTCTCGAATCCAGCCAGAATTGGAACATCGTCAGCGCGAAGATGATCACGGCGAGGATCATGCCGTACGCCGCGCCCTTCGCGTTGTTCGGATTGTTGCCCGAAAGCCCGTACCGCCAGATGAGCGAGACGAATCCCGACGTCATATAGCTCTCCCCGAACAGCAGAACGGGCTCGGTATAGATCTGCATGCCGCCGATGACCGCCGTCACCACGTTATAAAAGATCACGGGATAGAGATCGGGCAGAACGACCTTCCGAAAAATCTGCCCCCCGTTCGCCCCGTCGATCTGCGCCGCTTCCTTCGTCGCGCCGTTCACGCCCGAAAGTCCCGCGATATACAGCAGAATGGTCGCGCCCAGCCCCTTCCATACCGCCATGATCACGATGACGAGCTTCTGGAAGAATCCCTGACACCAGAACGGATCGTTCATGAACGCGCCCGCCGCGTTCGAACCCGTCAACGAATTCCACGTCGCCGCCTGATTCCCCGTCTGTTGCAGCCAATTCAGATCGATCCCCAGAATACGGTTGACCGCGCCGTTCGTGTCGAACAGAATCCGGAAAGTGAACACGACGGATACCACGCTCGCCACGCACGGCAGGTAGTACAGCACGCGGAAGAGATTCCCGCCTTTGATATCGCGCGTCATGCAGACCGCAAAGAACATCGCAAGACCGATTCCGACGGGAATCCCCGCCATATAGAACACCGTATTGAACAGGTGCGCGCCGAGTTCGTTCATGACGTACGTCTCGCCGATTTCGTAGACGAACGCCTGACGATACCAATAAAAGGGCGAGAGCGCGCCCGTGTTCGGATCTTTGACGATATTGGACGCGAAATTTCCGAGATATTCCAACATAGAACCGCGCAGTAACGTATAGTTCGTGAACGATAACATCAGCGCCATGACGAACGCTATGTACACGAACCACACGGTACCTACGATCAACGGCAGGCAGAACGCCCACCCCCAGAGATTTTCCTGCAATTTTTTCCGGCTCACCCTGCCGCGCTTCCGCGGCGCGCCCGCCGCCGTTTTTTCGTCCGTTACCGCGCGTTCCGCTCCGACCGTTTCCATGTTCCCTCCTTTCCGCCTTTCAGCTCCCGCCGCTTTCCGCGCCATGCGGCGATTTATGTTCGGCTAAGTATCCGTCGCGGCGTTTTTCGCTTGCGCTTCGCCGCGATTTTTTCCCTCTTCGGGAGACGCGCGTCAAAATCGTTTCGGAAAGACGGGCGTTTATCGGAGCGCACGCCCGCTGCCGCAAACGCGTCGTAACCGTCTTAGATCCGACGCTCCTTTCGGAACCCCTTCCGCGTATCTCTCCCTTGCGGGAAAGATACGCGCGTCGTTCCCTTTTCTCACCCCATCGCGAGTTTTTCGTTCTCGATGGAATTTTGCAATTCTTTCTGCGCGGAAGCCGCTCTCGTCAGACAGAACCACCGCGGCGTGGCGAAGCGGTTGTTCGTCTCCGCCATCGAAGGATCTTTCACGATTTCGTCCAACTGCTCCGCGCTCGTCAGTCTCGCCTGATTGGAGTACGCCATCAGGAAATTGTTTCCCCGCCCTTCGAGCTTGGAAAGCCACGCGTCCTCGTAGGTGTACATGGAGGAATCTCTGACCGAATTGAGCCCGCTCTGCATGCGCAACGACAGATCTCTGTCCGCTTTCGTGTACGTCGTCATGCACAGCGCTTTCATTGCGTAAGAGCGGTCCGTCACCGACGACACGGGATCGTTCGCAAACGCCTCGTCGTAAGATTTGTCCGACGCGTTCTCCGCCATCCACGTCCTGATCGTCGTGTTCTTCGCGCCCGCCGCCGTCCGCGCGGCGTACAGTTTCTCTGCCAGATCGAGATATTCGTTCCAGAGCGCCTTGCCCGCCTCGCCCGTCACCGTTGCGGAGCCGTCGGGGGTAACCATGTCGCAGAACGTGCCGTCCTGCGCGTACCGTTCGGACTGATAGTCGAGAAATTCCATGCACTGAGACTTGAAGTTCGGAAGCTGCGCGCCCGAATAGGTGAGCGTGCGCTGCACGTCGGGATTGATCGTCAGTTCGCGGACGAGAGCCGCCGCCCCCGCCGCCTTCCACGCGGCGGCGCCTTCGAGCTTTTTCAGATTTCCGTTCACGCCGTAGCCGACCGAGTCCATTCTCGCGCCCCATTTATCCTGCCGCTCCGCCTGATTCGCGACGATTTCCGCCTGCGTATAGGGACGGCAGCTCCCGCCGTAGCGCTGCATCTCGTAGTCGGCGTTTTTGACTTCGGAATAGAGCGCGTATTTTTCGCCGACGGGCTCCGTCGTCTGACTGAATTGCAGATAGCGGTACTGCGACTGATTGCGCGCGGAGGCGTCCCACGTGCCCGCGCCGTAAAAGACGCACGCGCCCGCACAGAACAGATCCCAGCCCGAAAGTTTCGTTCCCGTCGTATCGCCCGCGTTGTTCGAGTTGCCGTTCCAATCCGAACCGTACGAGAGGAACGCGCCGTACGTTTCGATGAAATTCGCGCTGTTGACGCCGTATTCGATCTCGCGGTCGGCGAGAGTTCCCGTTATATCCGGCTTTTTGACCGTCTCTTTCTCCGTTCCGACCGCCTTGGGATCGCTTCCGTTGACGACGGAATCGGACGCCTGATTGATATAGTTCGCGTCGTTACCCGCGAGCCAGGGAAGCAGATAGAGCACGCCGTCGTACTGGTCGTTGCCGTAGACGTTTTTCCGCTGTCCGATGGCGTTTGTCATGCCGCCGTAGCCTTCCAGATCGTTCCCCGTTCCGTCCGGAACGTTGCCCTCTCCGTCCCAATGGAAGGTGTTGAGGTAATAGGTGACCGCCCAGGTCAGCGCGCCGTATTCGGCGAACGTATAGGTGACGTAACCCTTCGACGCGTCGTAGGGCACGTTCTGCGCGCGCTTGTCCTCGGGCATCTCGAACGAATCGCCGGGGAATCCGGGTATGGTGACGGTATATCCCTTTCCGCCCGTGAATTTCTCCACGGAGAGCGCCATGGGATCGTTGCCCGCGACCGCGTCGCGATAGTTTGCGAACCGATAGAAGTTATACGGCTTATAGGTGGTGGGAACGCCGATATTGATCAGCGGCGCGTCGTCTCCCGCGCGGAAGCCGTCGCCGTTGCAGGCATAGGTCACGACGCCCGACTCCCGTTCTCCGCCTCTTTCCGCGATCGCCGCCGTTTCGTACTCCGCACCCGTCACGCCGCGCGCGTCCGTCGCGCGGTGCTGCGTATAATCCCGACGCATCTCCTCGGAGAAAAAGCGGTTGTTGAATCCGAGTCCGAAGTTGGAATAATCCTTCGGGAGTCCGTAAAGCCCCGTACGGATCCCCGATTGCGTCTGAAACGTGCCCGTCGTCGCGTCGTAGGAAATGCGTTCGCCCTGCGTATAGCCTTCGTCGGGCGAATAGCCGTAAAAGCCGAGGGAGTCCTCCCAGACGTCGGAGAGCGTCGCCGCCATTTCCTCCGTCTTTTCAAAGTATTCGGTCAGATCGAGCACGCGTCCGAGTTTCGCCCAGACTTTCACGTATTTGGGCGAGATATAAAATACGTCGGGCGCGCTGTTGCTTGCGATCGAGTTGGTCAGAATGGAAAAGTACGTCTCCGAATTATCCAGAGAAGAGAAGCCGATTTCGATCTTCTGCCCCTCTTCAAACGTACCGTTTTCCACAAGTTTTTTTGAATATTCCTCCGCCCATTTCAGACAGATCGCTTTATTCGTCGCCGCGTCCTGATCGTTACAGAAAATGCTGACGGTCAGTTTATAGTCGTCTCCGCCTTTACAGCCGCCGAACGCCGCCGTTCCGCCGAATACGACCGCCGAAAGCGCTACGACGAACGCGTTTTTCCACAGTTGTCTCTTCATGTTTCCCCCTTTCTCTCTTTCCTGAACGGAGCGGGAACCGCCTTGCAACCTCGCGCTGACGGGAATCGCTTTCCGTCGGACGGCTCCGCCGTCTGCGCGTTCGTCAGCGCGCGATAGAAGGCGGCGCGATTGAATCGGCATCGCAAAGAAAGCGCGCGGAACAATCGTATCTGAGTCGGAGATCGATCCCGTTCTTCCGTACAAAGCTAATATGGACGATCCGCGCGACTTTTTTCCGTAAAGATGAAATATTTTTTGTCGGATTTTCCGTTATTTTGCGGTTTTTGCCCACGAAGCGAAAAGAGACGGCGCGCGGCAAAAAGCCGTTTCCACAAGGGTTGAACGGGCGCGCGCCCGACGGTGATTCATGATAAAGAAAAGGATAACGGAAAAATCCGTTATCCTTTTCCCCTGCAATCCCGTCTGATCGGGGACGCGCCTATGCGCTTGGCGGGAATGATTTACGCCCCGACCGCAAAAGTTGCGGATATTCTGTTGAACAGGAGGTTTGAAGCAAGCATATTCCATTCAGCCAAGGTTGGCAGCCCCTCATGTCGAATATCAAAATTGAGTTCCGTTTTTTATAGCTCCTTTTTCAGATGGCTCTGTCACAACAAATGGTTGATTTTTGACGAGAAATAGCGTATAATAATA
>CAMGEK010000053.1 GCA_946055105.1 uncultured Clostridia bacterium | reverse complement strand
GGCTCATGTACGTGGCGATCACGCGCGCGAAGGAACGGCTGTGGCTGACGCGTTCGCGCTCCCGCTATCTTTACGGGAGAAGAGAGCCGACGATGCGTTCCCGATTCGTCGAAGAATTGCGCGACGAACTCGGCATCGATAAAACGCCGCGCGACCGTTATCAGGGCGATTTTTACGGCGGCGGATACGGCGGCGGTTACGGCGGATACGGCGCGGGCAGAAGCTTTTCGTCTGCGGGGCGCATGACCGTAAGCGCTTACGGGCGGAATACGGACGCGGGCTACCGAACCTACGGCGGCGCGGAAAAGTCCGCTCCGCGCGCTACAAACGGTTCGTCCGCGCCCGTCCGTTTCGGCAACGTCGGCGGCGCGCGGAAAACGGTCGGCGCGGAGAAGGACGTTTCGCGGTTTATTCCCGGAACGCGCGTACGGCATACGCGGTTCGGGGAAGGCGTCGTGACGGCGACGCGCGGCGCGGGGAACAATCTGATCGTTACCGTCAAGTTTGAGACGGCGGGGAACAAGGACTTGGCGGCGGCGCTTGCTCCTCTCGAAATCGTGGAGTGATTATGAACAGACAGAGAGAATTGTGCGACGTTCTCAACCGTTGGGCGTACGAATATTACGTGCTCGACAATCCGAGCGTTTCCGATCGCGAATACGATCGGCTCTACGACGAGCTGCGGGAGCTGGAACGGACGAGCGGAATCGTCTATTCCGATTCTCCCACGCGCAGGGTGGGCGGGGAGCCTGTGAAGGCGTTCGGCAAACACGCGCATATCGCGCGGCTGTACAGTCTGGATAAGGCGGTCGCGGACGACGAACTCGACGCGTTTCTGACGCGCGTAAGGAAGGTCGATCCGCAGGCGCGTTTCACGGTGGAGTATAAATTCGACGGGCTGACCGTGTGTCTGACGTACGAGAACGGGGAATTCGTCCGCGCGACGACGCGCGGCAACGGCGTCGAGGGCGAGGACGTCACCGCGCAGGCGCTTACGATCCGCAGTTTTCCGCTGAAAATTTCCTATCGCGGCACGCTGGAAGTGCGCGGCGAGGCGATCATACGCCTGTCCGTGCTCGAGGAATATAATCGCGAACATTCCGCCGAGCCGTTGAAAAACGCGCGGAACGCGGCGGCGGGCGCGATCCGCAATCTCGATCCGAAGATCACGCAGGCGCGAAAACCGGAAATTCTCTTTTACGACGTCAACTACCGCTCGGACGGCGCGCCGCTTTCACAGACGGAAGCGATGGCGTTTCTGCGCGCCGAGGGATTTAAGACCTATCCCTATTTTGAAATTTGCGACTCGCCCGAAGCGGTAAAGGCGGCAATCGACGAAATCGAAATCGAGCGGAAGAAAATCGACGTCCTGACGGACGGGGCGGTGATCAAGACGGACGATCCGATCGTGCGCGAAAAGATGGGTTATACGGATAAATTCCCGCGCTGGGCGATTGCGTTCAAGTTTGAGGCGGAAGAGGCGGAGACGACGGTGAAGCGGGTGTTCTGGCAGGTCGGCAGAACGGGGAAGCTGACGCCGCTCGCCGAAGTGGAACCCGTGGAGCTTGCGGGCGCGACGGTGCGCCGCGCGACGCTCAACAATTACGGCGATATTCTGAGAAAGGACGTGAAGGTAAATTCGCGCGTCTTTATCCGCCGCTCCAACGAGGTGATCCCCGAAATTCTCGGCGCCGTTTCGCATACGGAGGGGAGCGTTCCCGTAGAAAAGCCCGCGACCTGTCCCGCGTGCGGGAGCGCGTTGAAAGAGACGGGCGCGAACCTGTTCTGTCCGAACGAGTCTTGTCCGCCGCGCGTGGTTGCACGTCTGACGCATTACTGTTCCAAAAACGCCGCGGACGTGGAGGGCATGTCCGAGGCGACGCTCGCCGTTCTGCACGAAAAGCGCGGCGTGAACCGTTTTTCCGATCTGTATCGGCTGACGGAAAACGACTTTTCCGCGCTCGAAGGATTCAAGGAAAAGAAGATCGCAAACGCGCTTTCGGCGATCGGAAACAGCAAGCGTATTCCGCTCGACCGCTTTTTGTATGCGCTCGGAATCGACGGAATCGGGAGAGTCGCCGCGCGCGATCTTGCGGCGTTCGGAAGCTTGGAAGCGGTGTCGGAACTGACGTACGAGCAACTGCTCGCTCTTGAAAACGTCGGGGAGGTGACGGCGGGAAACGTAGTCGCCTATTTCGCAGACGAGGAAAACGCGCGGGAACTTCGGCGGCTGAAAGAGCTCGGCGTGAATCCTTACGTTGCGGAGCGGAAATCGGGCGCATTTTCGGGGCAGAACGTCGTGCTGACGGGAACGCTGGCGTCCATGTCCCGCACGGAGGCGCAGAAACGGATCGAAGAAGAGGGCGGAACGGCGCAGAGCGCGGTAACGGGCGCGACGACGCTCGTCGTCGCGGGCGAAAAGGCGGGCTCCAAACTCGAAAAAGCGAAGAAGGCGGGGATTCCCGTCATCGGAGAAAAGGAGTTTCTCGCCATGCTGGGGCAGGCGGAAGCGGAGAACTGAATCGGGAAAAGTCCTCTCGCCGAGAGGGCTTTTTTGCAAGCCGGTCGTCCGATTGATCTCTACGGAAAACGCGGCGCGGTTTATTCGGTTACGGAACGCAGGGCTTTCAAAACGATGTTCTTTTTCGCATTGATTCTCGCCAATCCGCAAAATATAAATATTTTGCAATCAACCGCCGATTGCGAAACGATCTTTTGAAAATATTTGCGCAAAAAGGAAAAAATCTCCTGCGAAAGCGCTTGAAAATTGCGATCGCGTATGGTATAATAAGCGGAGACAGAATCGGGGGAGTTTAATCCCCGGCGCGGAGATTGGGTTATGTACAGCATGACGGGGTTCGGCAAGGGCGAATATTGCGAGGACGGCATCGAATTGACGGTGGAAGCGAAGTCGGTGAACAACCGTTTTCTCGACGTTTCGGTAAAAAGTCCGCGTGTATTTTTCGCGTACGACGAACTCGTTCGGTCGGTGGTGCGCGGCGGAATCTCCCGCGGGCACGTCGACGTGTTCGTTTCTTATTCCGACAGACGGGAGCGGGAGACCTCGTTTACCGTAGACGAAGCGCTCGCCCGTTCTTACGTGAACGCGGCGGCGAAGATCAAAGAGGCGTTCCCGCAACTGCCCGACGATCTGACGTTGACGAGCGTGCTGCGCTTTCCGGACGTCGTGAAACAGGAGGACCGCGTCGGCGCGGACGACCGTCTGATCGAGGGGTTGAAACGCGCGACGGAACGCGCCATGTCCGCGTTGAAAGAGATGCGGCGGAAAGAGGGCGAGCGTCTGAAAGCGGATCTGCTCGCGCGCATGGCGGCGATCGCGGAACTGCGGGACAGGATCGCGGCGCGCGCGCCGTCCGTTGCGGAGGAGTACCGCAAAAAGCTGACCGACCGTATCAACGAATATCTCGGCGGGAAAGCGGACGAGACGCGGATTCTGACGGAAGCGGCGGTCTTTGCCGATAAATGCAATATCGACGAGGAGCTGACGAGGCTCTCTTCGCACGTCGCCGAATTTTACCGGATCTGCGAGCAGGAGACGGTCGGCAGAAAGCTCGACTTTCTCATTCAGGAATTCAACCGCGAATGCAATACGATTTGCAGTAAATCCAACGACGCGGCGGTGACGGGCGCGGCGCTCGAAATGAAGAACGAAATCGAGAAAGTGCGCGAGCAGATACAGAATTTGGAGTAACTTATGAAAAACGTGTTGTTTGCGATCTCCGGTCCGTCGGGCGTCGGGAAAGGCACGCTAGTCGGAAAACTGTTGCAGGCGGATCCCGACCTGACGTTGTCCGTCTCCTGTACGACGCGCGCGCCGCGCGAAGGAGAAAAGGACGGAGTCGACTATTTCTTTCTCACCCGCGAGGAGTTCCTTGCGCGCAAGGAGGCGGGTGACTTTCTCGAATGGGACGAACATTTCGGCAATTTTTACGGTACGCCGAGATCGTTCGTATGGGAACAGTTGAAGCGCAAATCGGTGATTCTCGAAATCGACGTAGTCGGGGCGTTGAAGGTGCGAGACAGTCTCTCGGACGGAGAGATCGTGCTCATCATGATCGTGCCGCCCGATCTTCATTCGCTCGAAGAGCGGCTCGCGGGGCGCGGTTCGGAATCGGAGGAGGCGCAAAAGGAACGTCTGACGCGCGTCCGCTACGAGCTGGACAAACGGAAGGAGTACGATTACGTCGTCGTCAACGACGATCTCGACAAAGCGGTCGAACGGTTGCAGCAGATCGTCGCAACCGAGCGCAAGAAAGCGTAGACGCCGAACCCGGGGCGAAACGCGTTCAAAAGCGTATTTGCGGGAAAGCGTAGAAAAGCGCGTTTGCGGGCTTTGAAAAGCGCGGAAACGCAGGCGGCGTTCCGTTAAGAAACGTCGGATCAATCGGCAAAACATTTTTCGGAAGGAGAATTTTTATGATAAACGAACCGTCGGTAGACGCACTTGTAAGGAAGTTGGGAACGGAGGAAAATCCGGTGAGCCGCTATGAACTTTGCGTGCTCGTTTCCAAACGTACCCGTCAGATCATCGAACAGATGCAGAACGTGGGAGCGGGCGAGCTTCCCAACAAGCAGAAAGAGATCGTGCTTGCCTGTCAGGAGATCATGAACGGCAAGGTCACGGGTATCAAGGATTGACTGAGAAACCGCCCCGACGGCAAGCGGGGCGGTTTTCCTATCGGCGGCGTGCGCCGCGGGAGATTGCGCGGAGGCGTATGGTAGCGGAAGTCATCGTGGACGTCGCGCACAGCGACGTCGATAAAATTTTTGATTACGTCTGCGACGAAACGGTCGTTGCGGGAATGCGCGTCGCCGTTCCTTTCGGAAAGAGCGCGGCGACGGGTTTCGTCATGCGCGTGAAAGAGCGGAGCGATTTTCCCGAAGAGAAATTAAAGCGCGTTTTCCGCAAGGAGGACGATTTTCCCGCCGTCAATGCCGAGTGCCTCGCTCTGGCGGAAAAAATCGCCGCCCGTTACCGCTGTCCGAAGGCGTTGGCGTTGCGGCTGTTTCTGCCCGCCGAAATGCGGACGGGCAAGACGAGCGAACGCTACCGTTCGTTCGCCCGACTTTCGGATCAACCGTTCGAGCTCTCCGCGCGCGCCAAAGCGCAGTCTGCGCTTGCGGAATATTTACGGGAAAACGGCGAAACGGACGCCGCGGTTCTGCGCGAAAAATTCGGCGGCGCGCTGAAAGCGTTGACGGATAAAAAGATCGTCGTGCTCGAAAAAAAGCGGATTCTGCGCGATCCTTACCGCGGCGTGGAGGGCGAGCGGACGGAACGCGCGCTCACGCTTGCGCAGAGAGCCGCCGTATCGCGCGTCGACGAAACGGACAAGACGGTGACGCTCGTTCACGGCGTGACGGGGAGCGGTAAGACGGAGATCTATCTCACGCTCATCGCAGAACGGCTCGCGCAGGGCAAGACGGCGATTTTTCTCGTTCCGGAAATCTCTCTGACGCCGCAGATGCTCTCCCAGCTTCGGGCGCGGTTCGGCGAAAAAGTGGCGATCCTGCACAGCGGGCTTTCCGCGGGCGAACGGTTCGACGAATGGTGCCGCCTGCGGGAGGGGAGCGCCCGTATCGCCGTCGGAGCGCGTTCCGCCGTCTTTGCGCCCGTTGAAAACGTCGGCTTGATCGTCATCGACGAAGAACACGACGGAAGTTACGCGAGCGAGACCGCGCCGCGCTATCATACGTTCGATATTGCGCTTTTGAGGGCGCAGCACAACGGATGCAAACTCGTGCTCGGCAGCGCGACGCCCGCGGTGGAGACGTACCGCCGCGCGAAAGAGGGGGAATTTGAGCTGATTACGCTCAAAGAGCGAATCAACCGTCGCCCCATGCCCGACGTCGAAATCGTCGATATGCGGCGGGAAGTCCGAAGGGGGAATCCCTCGGCGTTTTCCGCTCCTTTGCGGGAAAAGCTCGACCGATGTCTCGCGGAAAAAAATCAGGCGATTCTCTTTCTCAACCGCAGGGGGTATTCGCAGACGGTGATCTGCCGCGACTGCGGATACGTTGCCAAATGCGAGCATTGCGACGTGTCTCTGACCTATCACAGCGAGGACGACTGCCTCAAATGTCACTACTGCGGCGCGCGGTATCATCCGCTTTCCGCCTGTCCGGAATGCGGGGGAACGCATCTCGGGTACGTCGGAACGGGCACGCAGAAAGTGGCGGGCGAACTGAAAAAACTGTATCCGTCGGCGCGGATTCTGAGAATGGACAACGATACGACGAACGGCAAAGAGGGGCATCTGAAAATCATCAGACAGTTTGCGGACCGCGAGGCGGATATTCTCGTCGGAACGCAGATGGTCGCAAAGGGGCACGATTTCCCGTCCGTCACCTTAGTGGGAATTTTAGACGCCGACATGAGTCTGCACTTTCCCGATTACCGCAGCGGCGAAAGAACGTTTCAGCTCGTGACGCAGGTGGCGGGGCGGAGCGGCAGAGCGGAGGAGAAAGGCGAAGTCGTCTTGCAGACGTACGATCCCGAAAATTACATTCTGCGCTTTGCGGCGAAATACGATTACGAGGGGTTTTACGCGCACGAGATCGCCATGCGTTCGGCGACGGCGTTCCCGCCCTTTGCGAAGATCGTCCGCGTGATGATTACGGGAGAGGACGAAAAGGAAGCGTTAGAAGCGCTCAGGGAAGTCTATACGAAATTACAGAAGATCTATGCGGAAGAGACGGACAAATTTCTGTTCTTCAACAAGATGCACGCGCCCGTCAAACGCATTCAGAACAAATACCGCTATCAGGTGTTGATGCGTCTGACGGACGGTTCGCCGCTCCGACGCATATACGACGTCTGTGCGGAATCGAAATTCAAAAACGCGCTCGTGTACGTGGAAGAAAATCCGAGCAATTTAAGTTGAAGAGAGGAAAAGACAATGATCAGAGAAGTGGTGCAAATCGGGGATCCCGTTTTGAGACGGAAATGCGAACCCGTCAGGGAGTTTGACGAATCGCTCTCCGCTCTTCTCGACGACATGAAAGAGACGCTGAAAAAGGAAGCGGGCGCGGGGCTCGCGGCGCCGCAGGTGGGCGTATCTCTGAGAGCGGTCGTCGTGGACGTCGAAGAGGGGTATTTTGAATTCATCAATCCCGTATTCGTTTGGCAGAAGGGCGAGCAGACGGGCGCGGAAGGCTGCCTTTCCGTGCGCGGGAAGATGGGTACGGTGTGCCGTCCGAGCAAAGTGAAGATCATCTTTCAGGACAGAAAGGGAGACAAATATTCCCTCGTCGCGCGCGATTTCTTCGCCCGGGCGATCTGTCACGAACTCGATCATCTGGACGGCGTCTTGTATGTGGACAAAGCCGCGGACGTGCGCGATTCGGAGGACTGATGAAGATTATTTTCGCGGGCACGCCCGCATTTGCGGTCGAATCCCTTCGCGCGCTGCATGCGGCGCACGGGATCGCCGCCGTTTTAACGCAACCGGATAAGCCGCAGGGCAGAAAGAGAATTTTAACGCCCTCCTGCGTCAAAGAAGCGGCGATCGGGCTCGGTATTCCCGTTCTTCAACCGCAAAAACTCAGAGAGGATTTTTCCGCGCTTGCGGCGCTGCGCGCCGATCTCATGGTAACCTGCGCATACGGGCAGATTTTAACGCAAGAAGTGCTCGATTTGTTTCCGCTCGGCGTATGGAACGTTCACGCGAGTTTGCTTCCCGCCTATCGGGGCGCCGCGCCCATCGCGCGCGCGATCATCGACGGTTGCGAAAAAACGGGCGTGACGATCATGAAAACGGAGATCGGGCTGGATACGGGCGACGTGTTTCTGCAAGAGGAGATCCCGATCGCGCAGGACGACGACTGCGGCACGCTCTCGAAAAAACTCTCCGCCGTCGGCGCGAGGCTGATCGCGGAAGCGGTCGGAAGAATCGGGAAAGGCGAAATCTCCCTCCGAAAACAGGGGGAAGGGTTCGTGTGTAAAAAGGTGCAGCGCACGCAAGCGGATTTTTCGCGTTCCGCCGCGGAGGTGAGCGCGCTCATCCGCGGACTTTCTCCCGCGCCGCTTTGCTTCGGTACGGCGAACGGGCTCACGCTCAATTTTTATGGGGCGGAAGAGGTCGCCTATTGCGGGGAAGAACCGTTCGGCACGGTGCTCTCCGATTCTCCCAAACGGGGGCTTTTGATAAAATGCGGAACGAACGCCGTTAAAATCACCGTGGTGCAGCCTGCGGGCGGAAAGGCGATGTCCGCAAGCGATTTTCTCAACGGAAGAAAACTGCAAAAGGGGATGCGTTTTGACCAACCCGTTCTATGACCCGTACAGGGTGCTGACAAAGGTGTACGCCGAGGGCGCGCACTTAAAAATCGCGCTTGCCGATACCGATCTGGAAGAGCTCAACCGCGCCCGAACGGTCAAAACGGCGTACGGCGTTCTGGAACACGACAAATATCTTTCGTTGTGTATCGGTACGTTTGCGCCCAAGAACCCCAAGCAGAGCGCGAGGATTTTGCTGAAAATCGCGCTGTATTGGCTGATTTTTCTGAAAAAGCCGCGCTATATGGTGACGGATAACGCCGTCTCGCTCTGTAAAAAGCTCGGCAAAGGCGGCATGGCGGGATTTCTGAACGCGTTTTTGCGCGCGTTCGACGAAACGCAAGTCGTTTTGCCCGAGGGCGACGAGGGACTTTCCGTCAGATACAACTATCCGTTGTTCGCCGTCGGAAAAATCAGGCGGCAATACGGGGAGCGCGCGGAAAAGATTCTCGCCGCGAAGAGCCGCGGCGTGACCGTTCGGTTCGTCCGCGGAGAGGAGAAGTATCTCGACCGACCGCATGAACCGACGCCCTTTCCTCATACCTATATCTTTCCGAATTTCACGCGCGACGAGGGATTTTTCGCAGGGGATTATACCTTTCAGTCGGTCGGAAGCGTCGCGATCTGTTCGGTTGTGGAAGCGTGCGAAAGCCTGCTCGACGCCTGCGCCGCGCCGGGCGGAAAGAGCGTGCTGCTCGCGGAAAAATGCGGCGAAGTGACGGCTTGCGAACTGCACGCGCACCGAACGGAGCTCATCAGGGCGTATTGCGCGCGGATGAAAGCGGAGAACGTGACGGCGGTGAACGCCGATTCCTCCGCGTTCAATCCCGCGTGGGAAGAGCGGTTCGACGGCGTGTTGTGCGACGCGCCCTGCACGGGGCTGGGCACGGTCGCGGAAAATCCAGATCTTCCGTTGCGGAAACGGGAAGAGGATCTTGCGGAACTCAACGAGACGCAGATCGCTATTTTGCAGAACTGTTCCCGCTACGTGAAAGGGGGCGGGTTGCTGTATTATTCGACCTGCTCGCTCCTGCGGGAAGAGAACGACGCCGTCGTCGGGGCGTTTTTGCGGCGTCATCGGGAATTTGCGGCGGAACGCGCGGACTGCGCGCTCGACCACGTCGACACGGAGTACGGGTTACAGTTTCTGCCCGATACCGCGTTCGGCGCGGGATTTTACGTGTGCAAGATGAGGAAACGGCTATGAAAGAGATCTTACAGGATTTCTCCCGCGAAGAGCTCGCGTCTCTCACGGAAGCATACGGCGAGAAAAAGTTCCGCGCGCAGCAGATCTATCTCGGTCTCATGCAGGGCAAGAAAATTTCGGAGT
>CAMGEK010000052.1 GCA_946055105.1 uncultured Clostridia bacterium | reverse complement strand
GTAAGCGCGCGGCAGAAAACGCAAAACTTCGGCGGTGCGCAAAGAAGATGAAAAATTTCATTGCCGTACGTTCGTAAATTTTTCGCCGATCCGTAAGCGCGCGGCAGAAAACGCAAAACTTCGGCGGTGCGCAAAGAAGATGAAAAATTTCATTGCCGTACGTTCGTAAATTTTTCGCCGATCCGTAAGCGCGCGGCAGAAAACGCAAAACTTCGGCGGTGCGCAAAGAAGATGAAAAAAATTCGTTGCCGTATGTTCGGAAGATTTTCGCTGCTCCGTAAGCGCGCGGCAGAAAACGCAGGACTTCGGCGTTGCGCAAAGAAGATAAAAAAATTCGTTGCCGTATGTTCGTAAATTTTTCGCCGATCCGTAAGCGCGCGGCAGAAAATGCCGGACTTTGACGGCGCGCAAAGAAGATGAAAAATTTCATTGCCGTACGATCATCGGCGGCGCGCAAAAGACGTGAAAGAATATTTTGCGAAATCCGCAATCGGAACGCGCCTTCGGGGGGCGGAAAAAAAGACGGACAGATAGTTGACAGAAGGCAAGCTCTATGATATAATAAATTCATTGAGAGAGTGCTGTCTCTTTGACGGCTCGCGTAAGAGCGTAGATCGAGATAAGGGAAGAAGTGCAAGAATGAACGAAGAGAAGAAATATCAGGACGAACAATCGGCAGATGCGTCCCGAAAGATAGAAACAATCGAATCGAACGCGCCCGTAAGGGCGGAAAAGGGAGGCGTCGCAAAGCGTTTGCGCCGTGCGGGATACCTTTTTCTAAAACGTTTTTTCGATATTCTGTCGTCGGGATTGTTTCTGCTGATTTTTTCTTGGCTGTATTTGCTGATCGCGCTCGTCGTGAAGTGCAGCGACGGCGGAGCGGTGTTTTACAGACATAAGCGGGTGGGCAAAAACGGGAAGATCATCTATATCCCGAAGTTCCGCAGTATGAAGAAAAATGCCGACAAGCTGGAAGATTCCCTGACTCCCGAACAGCTGGAACAGTACAAGCGGGAATATAAAATCGATAACGATCCGCGGATCACCAAAGTAGGCGCGTTTTTGCGCAAGACGAGTCTCGACGAATTGCCGAACGTATGGGCGATTTTTACGGGAAGAATTTCCGTCATCGGACCCCGTCCTTTAATGGAGGAGGAGCTGATCGAGAAATACGGCTCGGACGCGGAAAAGCTGGTATCCGTAAAGCCGGGAATGATCGGTTGGTGGGCGGCGAACGGCAGAAGCAACACCACTTACGAAAGCGGCGAACGGCAGAAGCTCGAACTTTATTACGTCGATCATTGTTCCGTGTGGCTGGATATAAAAATCATTTTCAAAACGCTTTTGGGAGTTCTGAAACGCGAAGGCGCGAAGTAAGAAGATCGATATGAAAATTTTACAGATCAGCAATTATTTTTATCCCCATATCGGGGGAATCGAACAGGTCACGCGCGATATAACGCGCGCGTTGCAGGGTACGGAACAGAAAGTGTTCTGTTTTAACGGCGGGAAGGAGGATATTACCGACGAAGTCGACGGCGTGGAAATCATCCGCGCGGGGTGTTTTGCGAAAGTCGCCTCGCAGTCGTTGGCGGTCCGCTACGGTAAACTTCTGAAAAAGACGTTTGCGGAGTTTCGCCCCGAGATCGTCGTTTTTCATTATCCCAATCCGTTCGCCGCGCATTATCTTCTGAAACTGCTCGACGCTTATCCGGACTGTAAACTCGTTCTGTGGTGGCATCTGGACATCACCAAACAGAAAATCCTTAAAAAACTCTTTTCGGGGCAGACGGAGCGGCTCCTGAAACGGGCGGTGAAAGTCGTCGCGACGAGCCCCAATTATATCGAAGGGAGCGCGCAACTTCAAAGCGTCCGCGAAAAGACCGTCGTCATTCCCAACTGTTTCAACGAATCGCGCGTCGCGCAGACGGAGCAAACCCGCCGTGCGGCGGAGGAGATCAGAGCAAGATACGCGGGAAAGACGATCTGTTTCGCCGTCGGTCGGCACATTCCGTATAAGGGCATGGAATATCTGATACGGGCGAGTAAATTTCTTGACGAAAAATATGAAGTTCTGATCGGCGGACAGGGCGAACTGACCGAACGGTTAAAGGCGCTCGCTTCGGACGACGGCAAAGTACGCTTTCTCGGACGGCTGAGCGACGAGGATCTGAAAGCGTATCTGCTCGCGTGCGATATTTTCTGCTTTCCGTCGATCACCAAAAACGAGGCGTTCGGGATCGCGCTTGCCGAGGCGATGGCGCTCGGAAAGCCCTCCGTCACGTTCACGATCGAGGGGAGCGGCGTCAATTACGTCTCCCTGAACGGAGAGACGGGACTCGAAGTGAGAAACGGAGACGCGGAGGCGTATGCCGAGGCGATCGGAAAGCTCGCTGCCGACGGAGCGTTGCGCGCGCGGCTCGGAGCCGCCGCGGAGGATCGCGCGCGTTCGTTGTTTTCTTTGGATAAATTCTGTGAAAACGTAAAAAAACTGACGGAAGGATTGAAAGATGCGTAAATACGGAGTCATCATGGCGGGAGGCGGCGGAACGCGGTTCTGGCCGCTTTCGAGGAAGAATACGCCGAAACAGTTGCTCAATCTGAGCGGAAAAGAAATTATGGTCAACGAGGCGATCGACCGGCTTGCGCAGGTTTGTTCCCGTTCCGATCTCTTTATTGTGACGAACGCGTCGCAGGCGCCCGTCATGCGCGAGGCGACGAAGGGAAGGATCGCGGAAGGGCATATCTTACAGGAACCGTCGGCGCGCAACACTTCGGCGTGCATCGGCTATGCGGCGATGGAGATCGTCGGAAAATACGGCGACGGCGTTATGATCGTAACCCCGTCCGACGCGTATATCAGAGACGAGAAAGCGTTCGCGGAGACGTTAAAGACCGCCGTTGCCGCGGCGGAAGAGAGCGACGGACTGATTACGATCGGCATCACGCCCACGTTTCCCGCAACGGGATACGGCTATATCCGCATGGGACGTTCGGACGGAGCGGTAAAACCCGTGGAAGCGTTCGTGGAAAAACCCGATCTTAAACGAGCGGAAGAATATCTTGCGAGCGGGAAATACGTCTGGAACAGCGGTATGTTCGTCTGGAAAGCGTCGGTGATTCTGAAAAAGTTTCAGGAATTGTTGCCCGACGTTTACGCGGATCTCGAAACGATCGCAAAAAGTTTCGGCACGGCGGAAGAATCCCGCGTCATAGAAGAAGTATATCCTCGCATTCGCGCCGTCTCCGTCGATTACGGCATTATGGAAAAGAGCGACGGAATTTTCGTCGTTCCGGGAGAGTTCGGCTGGAACGACGTGGGAAGCTGGGATATGATGGGCGCTCTGCACGAAGCGGACGAGGACGGGAATATCCTGATCGGAGACGCGCTCTGTCTCGATACGAAGAATACGACGGTCTATTCGGAGGGAAGGTTGGTTGCGACGGTCGGCGTCGGGGATCTCGTCGTGGTGGAGACGAAAGACGCCGTGCTCGTCTGTCCCAAAGACCGCGCGCAGGACGTGAAGAAGATCGTCGACGCGCTGAAAGAGAGAAAGAGAGAAGAACTGCTATAACGAAAGGCGTTGTCTCGATCGGCGGTCGGTTCGTCATATTTTGCCGTTTCACGAGAAGTAATACAAAAGACAAGGGTTTTCGAGCAAAACGCGAGTTTTTTGCAGTATTTTTCTTGAAAAATCAACCGACGAGGGGACGAGGTTAAGAAAAAAAAGGAATTCGGGTATGGATTACAAGAGTGAATATGAAGCGTGGCGCACGAGTCCCGTCTTTGACGAAGAGACGAAGCAGGAATTGTCCGAATTGCGCGACGAAAAAGAAATCGAGGACAGATTTTATAAACAGTTAAGTTTCGGAACGGGCGGACTGCGCGGCGTGATCGGCGCGGGCACGAACAGAATGAACCGATATACCGTCGGGAAGGCGACGCAGGGGCTCGCGAATTTTATCAATTCCCGCACGGCGGAGGGTAGCGTCGCCATCGCGTACGACAGCCGCAGAATGTCTCCGGAATTTGCGCTCGAAGCCGCGCTGGTGCTCTGCGCGAACGGAATCAGGACGTATCTGTTTGAAAGCCTGCGTCCGACGCCCGAACTTTCTTTCGCGGTGCGCTATCTGAAAGCGACGGCGGGAATCGTCGTTACGGCGAGCCATAATCCTCCGCAATACAACGGATATAAAGTATATTGGAGCGACGGCGGGCAGATCGTTCCTCCCTACGACAAACAGATCATCGAAGAAGTGGGGAAGGTGTCGGACTATGCGCAGATCAGACGCGTTTCCGAAGACGAGGCGGCCGCAAGCGGTCTGCTGAAAAAGATCGGACAAGAGGTGGACGACGCCTACGTTGCGGAACTGAAAAAGACCGTGCTCAATCCCGAAGTCATTCGGAAAATGGCGCAGGAGATCGGGATCGTCTACACGCCGTTGAACGGAACGGGATATATGCCCGTCACGCGGGTATTGAAGGAGCTCGGGTTCAGTCGCGTTCACGTCGTTCCCGAACAGGCGAAGCCGGACGGAAATTTCCCCACCTTGCGCTATCCGAATCCCGAAGATCCGGCGGCGTTTACGCTTGCGCTCGACCTCGCGCAAAAGACGGACGCGGATCTCGTTCTGGCGACCGATCCCGACGCGGACAGGCTGGGCGTTTACGTCAGAGACGCAAAAACGGGGCAATACGTTCCCTTTACGGGGAACATGAGCGGATTGCTCATCGCGGAGTACGAACTCTCGCAGAAGCGGGCAAAGGGGCTTCTCCCCGAAAATCCCGCCGACGGCGCGTTGATTACGACGATCGTCTCGTCCGATATGGCGTTTGCGATCGGAAAGGAATACGGCTTGACGGTCATCGAAGTTCTGACGGGGTTCAAATATATCGGAGAGCAGATCAAGCTGTTTGAAGAGGCGCGGGAACGGAACGGCGGCAAAACGGACGGCGCGAAGTACGCCTACGAGTACGAATTCGGATTCGAGGAGAGCTACGGGTGTCTGGTCGGCACGCATGCGCGGGACAAGGACGCGGTGGTTGCGGTCGTCGCGCTGTGCGAAGCGGCGGCGTATTATCGTTCGCAGGGACTCACGCTGTGGGATCAGATGCAAAAAATGTATGAAAAATACGGATACTATCGGGAGACGCTCGAAAGCGTGACGCTGAGCGGCGCGGACGGCGCGAAGCGGATCACGGAGATCGTGCGGTCTCTGCGGGAGAATCCGCCCGTACGGCTCGGGAGATACCCCGTAACGGCGACGCGCGATTACGAGCGCGGAATCCGGACCGAAGCGGACGGAACGCAGACGTTAGTCGGGTTGCCGAAGAGCAACGTTTTATATTTTGAATTGGGGGAGACGGGCTGGTGTTGCGTGCGCCCGTCCGGAACGGAGCCGAAGATCAAATTTTATATCGGCGCGAAGGGTAGAAATACGGAGGAGGCGGAAGAGAGCGTCGCGGAGATCAAACGGGAACTGTTGAAGATCGCCGCCGCGGAGTAAACAATGAAATGTTTCGTACTTGCGGGCGGCAGCAGCGACAGGCTGTGGCCGCTGTCCAGAAAGGATTATCCCAAACAGTTCATGGAGATCAGGGAAGGCAGATCGATGTTTCAGGACACGATTCTGCGCAACATGCCTTTCTGCGACGAGTTTATCGTCATAACGAGTAAAAAATACGAGAATATCGTTCGCGGACAGTTGCAGGCGTTCCAGAGTCTGGACTATACGCTGATTCTGGAAGAGGTATCTCTGAATACGGCGCCCGCGGTCATCGCCTGCGCGTTGCAGCTGGAAGACGACGAGCCGATGCTCATCGTTTCGACGGACAGCATCGTGGTCGGCGACTATAAGACGAGTATCGTGCAACTCAGAGACGCGGTCAACGACGACAAATTGGCTGCGATCGTCTGCAAACCGCCGAGCGGAGGCGAAGGCTACACCTATATCAACCGCGTCGGGAAGAAAATCGTTTACGGCGAAAAAAAGACCAAATACAGTCTGTGCGATTGCGGAATCCTCGGCGCGAAGCCGTCCGTGTTGCTGAGCGCCGTCGACGCGGGATTTGTGGAGGAATGTCGGAAGCTCAGGATCATCAATCACGTCATCGAAAAGGACGAAACGGTGAATCTTCTTCCCGTCAGTCTCGGCAAGGTTCTGCGGACGGAACGGTACAGTCTGATCAACGCGAGTTTCGAGTGGACGAGAATCACCGATATTTCCTCGTTTTATTATTTTTACGATAAGACGATCCGCAACGATTACAACACGATTTCCAATAACAGCCGCGACGTCGAGATCGTCAACATGGTGGACGATCAGCTGATCATCGCGAACGGATTGAAAAACGTGACGATCGTCAACACGCGCGACGCGATCTATGTGACCGATCGCGCGCGGGAGGCGGATATTAAAGCGATCTCCAATGAGTATTACGCGAGCAAGCGGAAGTATTTCGACGTACAGCCCAAGCGGTACGAAAGCTGGGGTACGGAGGAAGTGCTCTGTACGGCGGACGACTGCTGCATGCGCATGATCACGGTCTATCCGCGCGCGGCGTATCAATTCAAGGCGAAAAAGAACGTCGTCGCGAATTTTTTCCTGATGCACGGCAAGGCGCGTTTGGAGAGCGATAAAGACGAAATCGACTACGGGGAAAACGAGAATATCACCATTCTCGACAGTTCCCGCTACGCGATCACCAATATCGGAAAGAGCAATCTGGTATTCGTCTGCACGTTGAAGAATCCCAAAAGCGCCGCGAGAGGACGGCATCGGAAAACGGAATCGCTCGTAAAGATGCAGCCGTCGTTCAAAGACAACCTCTGGGGCGGTACGAAACTGCGCGACGTGTTCGGAAAAGACGTGGGCAACATGGACGTGATTGCGGAGAGCTGGGAGTTGTCCGCGCACCCGGCGGGGGAGTCGCGGATCGCGAGCGGCTATCTGGAAGGAAAGACGCTGTCGGAATACATCGCGGCGGTGGGAAAGGAGAAGCTCGGCTGGAAGACGCAGACCTACGAGAGATTCCCCATCATGATCAAGTTTATCGACGCGAAGCAGAATCTTTCCATTCAGGTTCACCCCGCGGACGAATATGCGATCACCTACGAGGGCGATTACGGCAAGAACGAGATGTGGTACATTCTCGACGCGGACGAAGACGCCTGTATCTACGTCGGGTTCAACCGCGACGTGACGAGCGAGGAACTGCGCGAGCATATCGCGAATCATACGCTCATGAAGCTGCTCAATCGGATTCCCGTTAAAAAGGGGGAGTCGTACTTCTTAAAGGCGGGAACGGTACACGCCATCGGCGCGGGCTGTCTGATCTGCGAAATTCAGCAATCTTCCAACGTAACCTACCGTCTGTACGATTACGGCAGAAAGGATAAAAACGGACGCGAACGGGAACTGCATCTGGAAAAGGCGCTCGACGTGCTCGATATGAAAGAGAGCTCCGTCAAGACGTACGAACGGTACGAGGCGCTCATCCGATCGGAATACGTCAAAACGCTGATCGGGCAGTGTAAGTATTTCACGGTCATGAAATACAGCGTGGACGGGGAGTGCGTGCTGCCCGTTTCGGAGGCGAGTTTCCGCGCCGTCGTCTTTATCGAAGGGAAGGGCGTCATTTCGGATGGCACTGCGGATAACGAAGCCGCGATGGGCGACACGTGGTTTTCGATCGCAAACGTGCAGATCACCATTAAGGGGAAGTGCACGGCTTTGGTGGTGAATATTTAGCGGGAGAATACGGAAATGAAAATTGCTATCGATTGCAGGTATCTGGGCAGATCGGGAATCGGAAGAGTTTGCGAGGGGATTTTGCGCAGTCTCGATTATTCCGCGCACAGCTATTATCTGATCGGGAAACGGGAGAAATTGCGGGAGTTTACGAACGCGACTTTGATCGAGGACGATTCCGATCCCTATTCGGTCAAAGGGCTGCTGCGCTTTCCCGCAAAAACCGTCAATCGGGAGTGCGATTGTCTGCTCGTTCCGAATTTTCTCATTCCGTATTTCGTGAAAAAACCGGTGTACGCGATCATGCACGATCTGGCGTTTCTGGACGTCAAAGAGACGACGCGCGGTTGGAGAGACCGGCTGATCAAAAAGCGTCTGTTGAAGCGGTGTATGAAAAAAGCGAAGGCGATCTCCTGCGTATCCGGATTCACGTTGAAACGGTGCGAGTTCTATTACGGAAAGCTGGCGGAAAAATGTTTCGTCAACTATAACGGCGTCTCCGAAAACGTAACCGAATACGCAAAGACGCACCGTCCCGAAAAGACCGATCAGATCGTCTACGTCGGGAACGTCAAGCCGCATAAGGGACTGAAAACGCTGATCCGTTCCTTTCTCGTCGCGAACAGCGGCGACGTTTTGAAGATCATCGGCGAGAAAGAGAACTTTCTGACGGGGCTTTCTCTGGACGAAACGGCGTTCAAGAACGTTATATTTACGGGGAAGATCGACGACGAGGAGCTGTTTTCCGCAATCGGAAAGTCGAAATATCTCGTCTTGCCGTCGCAGTACGAAGGATTCGGACTGCCTCCGCTGGAAGCGCTGTGTCTCGGAACGCAGCCGATCGTCTCGGATATCGAAGTTTTCCGCGAGGTGTACGAAGGGCTTCCCGTGATCTATTTCTCGGACGAGACCGATCTGACGGAAAAATTGCGCCTCCCGCCGCAAGCGGTCGATTGCGCGGAGGAAGTCGCGCGTCGGTATCGGTATGAAGATTGCGCGAAAACGCTGATCGGGCGCATCGAAAAAGAACTGTTATGACGGAATTAAACGACGCTGTTACAACGCAAAAGAAAAAAAGCTTTCTATCGCATAAAATCGGCGTTCCGTTTTCGGGCGTCAGAATCGATCTCGATTTTTTTATCCACGTCTTCTGTTTTATCTCCGTCTTATTGATCGGGGCGGATCGTTGGGGCGTTACGTTGCTCGGGGTAAATTTTCGCGTCGATCAGGTTTTTTTATGCGTCTTTGCGCTGTTGCTCGTCGTGAAAGACAGACTGACGATTACGAATAACGTTTGGATCGTCGCGTTTTTGCTGTTCTCGTTGATTTCGACGGTCTTTTCCGTCAGTCTCGTCCGCGGGGCGATGTTCTACTGTTCGATCGTTTACAACGTGATCTTTCTGTTCTATACGTTTGCGAGTTACGTCCGCGTCTACGGGTTGAAGTTCTTTCTTTCCCTCTTGCGCGCGACGTTTTACGTGCAGTTTGCGGTGATTCTCGTCCAGTTTACGCTGAAAGTGATCCTCGGATACGAGTTTTCCTTCTTGCCCTCTTACGGGTACTATATGGGGATTCCGCGCTTTCAGATCTGGTTTTACGAACCCAGCTATCTGGCGACCTATCTGATTTTCTGGTTCGCGCTTTCCTGCTTCATGTTCCTGATCGGAGGGGAACGCGGGTATCTGACCGATTTGATTCTCGCGCTGTTGATGTTCGTCATGTCTACTTCGACTTCGGGATTCGTCGGAATCGCCTTTGTCGTTGCGACGGCGTATCTCATCTGGATCTGTCGGAGAATCACCTGGAAAAAACTTGTTTTTCCCGTTTTTCTGATCGTTTTGTTTCTCGTTTTCCGCTTTGCGTTCCGCTCCGTTTACGACGTCTTTATTTCGAGACTGTTCGAGGGTTCGCTCGACACCGCGTCGGGAGGACGGATTATGGGGTGGTCGGAAACGTGGAAGGTATTTCTTGAAAATCCCTTTTTCGGCGTAGGGCCGGGGAATTACGGCTTGTATCTCGGCGCGGAGGCGGGTTACGTTCCGTCCAACGTATCGCTTGAGCTGTTGGCGACGCTCGGAATCTTTGCCTTTCTCGCGTTTT